>NZ_JACJQM010000006.1:0-165694 GCF_014696655.1 Nostoc sp. FACHB-888
GTAATTAGTGTTGCTTCTGGTAAAGTCTATCTCAACGGTCAACCTTTGGCAGAAGACTACATCGCTGAACCTCCAAATCAGCCATATCAACCAGCGAAAGTTCCAGAAGATGAGTTTTTTGTCATGGGAGATAACCGCAACGATAGTAATGACTCTCGCTATTGGGGCTTTTTACCCAGAAAGAATGTCATCGGCCGGGCAACATTTCGCTTTTGGCCTCTTGATCGCATTGGGTTTATTTAATTAGTTAAGAGTCATTCAATTTTAGATTTTAGATTTTTCTTTAAATCGAAGTTGCGCTGTAAGCGTACCAAAGGTTCGACTCAAAATCTAAAATTGGCAGGGTTAGGAGTTATTTTAAAACTTCTAACTTTTCACTCAAAATCTTAAATAATACATCAATTGGGCGATCGCATCACCAGGTAACTCCAACCGCCTCTGAAAATCAGCCAGGTTACGGTACGGCCCAACTGATTGCCGATTTTGAACCACTGCTTGCGCTAGAGACAAATCGATAAATGGAATTTGTGCTAACTTTTCAACTGTTGCTGTGTTTGGGTTGACTAAATGGGTCGGGTTTTCTAGAGATTCGTGATCATAGTAAATAAAATTCAGCAGAGGCTTTAATGGCTCCAGGCGTGGCGCTGGTACAGCCAAAGCCGCAGCGATATCTTCAATGCAGTAAAATTTAACACCAGAACGCGAAAGTTCTACAAGCGATCGCGCTTGGTGAATTGACAAACCTGGTAAACGTAACCAATCATCTACAGTCGCTTGATTAGCATCAATGCGAATACCTAATTTAGCCGCTAGCTGAATTTCTTCCCCAGATTGTAGGCGATAGTAGGGATCGTTGAGGAGCTTGGCCCGGAGTTTTTGCAGCCTGGAGTTCAAAGGTAGCCAGTTATTCATGATTGTTGATTACCTCAAGAAATCTGGTCTAGCAATTGGCGGCGCTTTTGCTCAAACTCATACTCTGAAATCAGTCCATCCTGTCGTAGAGCATCTAATTCACGCATTGCGTCAGCGATCGCTCCTACCTGATTACTCGCCCTTTGTGAGTTCCTTACCGTTGACTTCCCTAGATTAAAATTACGATCAAAAGCTTCTTCGTCTTGGGCTAAATACCAAACTCCTTCAATCGCACTAGCGACCTTGGGGATAGGTGTCCAGGAAAGCAACACATACAAAACACCCCACAACGGCTGTCCCAGATAGAATTTATGTAATCCTGAAATTGTCAGTGTGCCAGAAAAAGCTAAAACAGCAGCAACACTTCGGCTTTTGCGCTTAGTCAACATATTTCTAATAAATATACCAATACCACAGTTTCTACAATAAGATAGTCAATTACCCTGCCTTGCCCTTCAGACTTTTAGATGGGGAGTCCCACGCACAATTTAATTTAGTATTTGAAGAAATTTGAGTAAGTTTCACATGAGTGTGCATTGAGCTTTGATGCTAATTTTAAGTTTTTAACAGCTTTATTACTACTATGTCACAGACTTTCCTACCACCAAAATGGCTTGAACAGCTTTGTGATCCTTACGCTGTGCTAGGAATTTCTGTGATTGCTGATGATCGTCAGATTTTTAAACGCTATCACACTCTAGCGAAGCTGTTACATCCCGATCGCTACACTAAAAGCTGCAATGCAGACCCAGAATTAGCAACGGCAATATTTAGCCGTTTAATCAATCCAGCTTATGAAAAACTGAAACATCGACAGAAGCGCTTGATTGCCGTAGCTACGCTGCGATCAGACGCAATTTTAGAGCAGCAAGCTTTGTCTTCTCAAAGTGCCATAGCTCAGAAAATTATGGAAATGTCTCCACCCCAAGCAGAATTGTTTTACGAAGAAGCGATCGCCTGCTATGCAGAAGCTCAATACAAATCATTAGATCAGTTTTATCAGGTAACGCGACAAATTAGGATACTGAATTTAGTATACTTACGGTTGCATAAACCAGACCTGTTCCTACCGGAAAAAGCTGTTCGCATCACCTCTGAGGTAGAAGCCAAGCCAGTTGAATTGAGATTAGATGAAAAAACTGATGTCAAAACTGGTTTGACAAACTACGCTCAACGTCACTATCAGCGAGCTATTGAGTACGTCAGGCTAGCTAAATGGCCTCTAGCCGTGCAAGAGCTGCGCGATGCCATCAAGTTAGAGCCAAATAACAGCGACTATTATGCCTTATTAGGTTTAGTACATCTCCAACAGAAATTTATCGGGATGGCTAGGGTTTACATCTGTCAAGCATTAAAACTGAACCCGCAAAACTCACTAGCCTTAAAATACGCTCCCAGACTGAAAATTCAACCGGGTGAAAATACCAATCCTAAATCAATGGCTAAAGCTATGAGTATTGCGGCTTTATTAAGTCGGTTTACAAAAGGGAAAGGATCTCAAGTCAAGTGTTGAAATTTCGGTAACAAACCGTACTAAAACCGAAGCTTCGCCACGAGATTACTCACCTAGACTAAAATAATAAATAGAAGTAAAGCTATTAAGCTGCTGAGTCTAGGCGCTCAGTTTAATATAAGCAATATGGGATTCTTCGATTCTGAGATAATTCAGCAAGAAGCAAAACAACTGTTTGAGGATTATCAAGCGCTAATCAAGCTTGGTAACAATTACGGCAAATTTGACCGCGATGGCAAAAAGTTGTTTATCGAGCAAATGGAAGCCATGATGGATCGGTATCGCATCTTTATGAAGCGCTTCGAGCTATCAGAAGACTTCATGGCACAAATGACAGTAGAACAACTGAAAACGCAATTAGGTCAGTTCGGTGTCACCCCACAACAAATGTTTGACCAAATGCACCTTACTTTAGAACGGATGAAAGCCGAGTTAGAAAAACAGGCTTAGGTCAAGTTTAGATTTTGGATTGGTAATTAATCCAAAATCTAAATTGCCTTGGAAGCGCACCAAAAGTGCGATCTAAAATCTAAAATTATTGTGATTTGGGACGAGAAAACTGGGAAGGTGGCTTGAAGTTTTCTACTGGTACATTCTTAAGTGCCTTTTCCATAAAATCTTTCCAGATGGGAGCAACCATACCACCGCCTGTAGCACGGCTAGCTAATTGTTTGTTATCGTCTCTCCCCACCCAGACAGCAGTTGTTAGTTGTGGCACAGTGCCAACATACCAAATATCCTTTTCCGAGGAAGTTGTACCCGTCTTACCGGCACTGGGGCGAGCGATGGCAGCACCTTTACCTGTACCATTAGTAACTACCGTTCGCATCACATCGATAATGGCTGCCGATGCCCAAGGGTCTAAAACCCTCTGCGGTTTAGGGGTGTTATCTAATAACACGTTACCACTACTATCGGTGACACGGGCAATTACAGTTGGTGGAGATTGCCAGCCATAATTAGCAAAGGTAGCGTAAGCACTAGCCATTTCTAGGGGAGTTACACCAATTGCACCCAGAGGCAGAGAGGTAACAGGTTCCATCGGACTCATAATGCCTAAGGTACGGCAGGTTTCTATGACTCGATTCATCCCTACAGCTTTACCAATCTTGATCACGGGAATGTTGCGCGATTGGGCTAAAGCCGTGCGAATTGGCATAGGGCCGCTAAAACCCCCATCATAATTTCTGGGAAAGTACCGACCATTACCATCTTGATAGCTGACTGGAGAATCTACCACCGTTGAGTCTGGCCCATATTTACCAGTAGCAAAAGCAGCATAGTAGACAAACGGTTTAAAAGAAGATCCGGGCTGGCGTTGAGCTTGAGTTGCACGATTGAATTCACTAACCTTGGGATCTACACCGCCCACCAGTGCTTTAATAAAATGCGTGCGTGGATCAATTGCTACCAAAGCGATTTGATTTTTAGATAATCCCTGCCCAAGCAGTGATTTATGCCACTTACCGACAGTTTCCTCTGCCATGATTTGGAAGTTGGCATCAACTGTAGTTTGCACCCGCATCCCGCCTTTGAGTAGGGTTTCACGCCCAAACTTCTTAGCCAACTCCTGAGCTACAGTGTTGGTTATATAAGGTAGGGCACTACCTTGAAAGGATTTGATTTTACCAAGTTTGATTTCCTGTTTGAGCGCATTGTCGTACTCTGACTGGTTGATCCAGTTTAAATCCAGCATCCGCCCCAGCACTTCTTTTTGTTTCTGTTTTGCCAGCTTCATGCTCACAAAGGGGCTGAATTCTTCTGGTGCTTGGATCAAACCCGCCATCATTGCTGACTCACCCAAGCTTAAATATTCTGATGACTTATTAAAGTAACTGCGGGCTGCCGTTTGTACACCATAATTGTTATGACCCCAATAAACTTGATTGAGGTACATTTCTAAAATTTGATCTTTGGTAAGAATTTGTTCTAATCGAATTGCTAGCACCCCCTCCGCTAACTTGCGGGTAAAGGCACGCTTGCGAGACAAAAACAGGTTTTTTACCAATTGCATAGTAACAGTAGAGCCACCCTCTTTGACTCCACCTGCTACAGCGTTAACTACTACGGCCCGGCCAACACCACTGGGGTTAATACCGTGGTGATCGTAGAAGTGGCTATCTTCACTTGCTAATACTGCTCGTTTTAAATTTGGGGAAATTCTATCCAGGGGTACGACTTCCCGGTTTGCTTCCCCGTGGATACTCGTTAAAAGTTTACCCTTAAGGTCATAGATGTAAGTTGTTTCTGAGGGAAAGAAGTTACGTAGCTGTCTTACATCTGGCAAATTACGGAAACTAATGGCTAAACCAACCAGTCCTCCGGCTACAATGGAACTTGCCAACATAGTGATTGAGAGGAGAGTACCGCCAGTTACCTGACCGACTCCTTTCAAAAACTCAAAACCTGATGAAGCCCGACGTTGTGGCTGTTTATCTTCAAAAGTCCTAGAAGACGACACGGCGATTTCACTTCCTCTCTTATAAATTTAACTGTAATTGATTGGACGAAGCAAAGCGGTTAATTTTTTGCAATTATAGTAGTTTGGCAGATGAGAAAGCGGATAAATTGCAAGTGTTTATAACCAACTTAACTCCTAGTGTGCAAAACATAGCTAACAGTGGATTTTCTAGTATGACGCCAGATTTTGGTTGGCTGCGTCGTGGTGTGGTAGAAGTTTTCCCACAACCAGCTGATGTTGACAGTGATAGTCTAGAAAAGCGCTTATTAACTACAAACCGACCTTTGCGGATCAAATTGGGGATTGATGCTACAGGTACTGATATTCATCTTGGTCATAGCATACCAGTACGGAAACTGCGAGCGTTTCAAGATGCAGGTCATATAGCAGTTCTGATTATTGGCGATTTTACAGCACGGATTGGCGATCCAACAGGTAAATCTGAAGTGCGTCGTCAGCTTACAGAAGCAGATGTAGCGCAAAATGCTCAGACTTATCTTGATCAAGTACGTCCTATCTTGGATTTTGACACACCAGGAAGGTTAGAGGTGCGTTATAACTCCGAATGGCTCTCTGGGCTAAACTTAGAGAAAATTTTGGAGTTACTCTCTACGATGACGGTGGGGCAAATGTTGGCTAAGGAAGGATTTGCCGATCGCTATAGAAAAGAGAATCCGATTTTTATCCATGAGTTCCTGTACCCGTTAATGCAAGGTTTTGATTCCGTTGCCGTTGAGGCAGATGTGGAATTAGGAGGGACTGATCAGAAATTTAACATTGCTGTGGGCAGAGATTTGCAGCGCCATTTTGGTCAAGAGCCACAGTTTGGGATGCTGTTGCCCATTTTGATCGGCACGGATGGTGTGCAAAAAATGTCCAAGTCTTTAGGTAATTATATTGGGTTGTCGGAACATCCAGGTCAAAAATACCAGAAGTTACAAGGAGTTTCAGATAATCTACTGGAACAGTATTTTGAACTACTGACGGATTTACCTTTGGATAATCTGCCTGAAAATCCCCGCGATCGCCAAACACTTTTAGCATGGGAAGTTGTCAAACAGTACCACGGCGAACAAGCAGCCCAAGAAGCTAAAGAAGCCGCCCAAAGTGGTGGAAAGGAAGGTGCAGTTCCAGAATTCTCTCTAGCTGAAGTATCACATCCGGCTAAGTTAGCCTATATTCTCAATGTCACTGGTTTATGCAAAAGTACAGGTGAAGGAAAGCGGAAAATTCAAGAAGGTGGAGTGCGCTTAGATGGCGATCGCATTACCGATGTTGATACGACTTTTGCTGATTCTGCCCAGTTACAAGGTAAGGTTTTACAAGTTGGGAAAAATAAGTTTGTGCGTTTAGTGCCTTAAATGGGGAATGGGTAATCGCAAATGAACGCAGAACAACGAATTATAGTGCCTTTGGATGTGCCAGATGAGCAAAGTGCGATCGCTCTTATAGATCAACTCCCGCAAGTGGTTTGGTGGAAAGTTGGCTTAGAGTTGTTTACCAGCACTGGCCCGAAAATTCTAGAAGTGCTAAAGTCCAAGGAAAAACGCATTTTCCTGGATTTAAAGTTTCACGATATCCCAAACACAGTCGCTGGTGCTTGCCGTAGTGCTGCTCGTTACGGGGTAGATTTATTGACAATTCACGCTACTTGTGGGAAAGATGCTCTCAAAGCTGCAACCGAAGCGGCACAAGAAGGGGCTACCCAAGCAGGTATAAAACCGCCTAAATTAATCGCCATTACTTTATTAACAAGCATTTCTTCGAGGCAGTTGGCGTTTGATTTAAAGATTCCCCTAGAGTTACCAGAATACGCCCTAGAAATGGCACTACTGGCTCAAGAGACGGGATTGGATGGGGCAGTTTGTTCGCCCCAAGAGGCGGCACAACTACGGCAAACTTGTGGAGATAACTTTTTGCTAGTTTGTCCGGGGGTTAGACCAACTTGGGCAGACAAAGGTGATCAAAAGCGATCGCTCACCCCAGCCGAAGCAATTATCGCTGGTGCAGATTATCTAGTGATTGGGCGTCCTATTACTACTGCTACTGAGCCAGAGCTAGCCTGGAAGAGGATTTCTGATGAGTTAAGCACGGTAGCATGAAGCTAAAAGTCAGTGAGAAACTGGAGGATAGGGTGCAGAGTTTAGGGGAGAACAATCTTGCCTCTTCACTCAAGAAAAAAAATTATATTTGGCTTTTAGCTTGTGGGTTCTGGGTTTTAGGATCAAATAGCTTTGTTTACCCAGCGTTCTCGATAAACCTCACCCCTAAACCCTCTGTACTAGCAGAAAGGGAAACTGTCAACGACGGGGCGAAGTCTTTATGTTCTGAGCAAAATTTAGAAACATTTACTATACAGCTACTGCAAGATTTACCTAGTTATACCAATCGCGCTAGTCAACGCGCCCGCCGCCTCAAAAGAAGCAGTGATGTTTACACTTATATGCTAGTGGCAGGAAGACCTGAGTTTACACCTCTGCCCCTTAACCTTGAAGAATATAGTGCAGCATCTAAAAGCTCTGCATCAGGAGTTGAGCAAGTTTTTTTTACTACCTTAGAGCGGCAATACATAGGAAATAAAGCGGTAGAATTGCAAGAATTCCACTGGCTATTGTTGACTAAAACTCAAATTGGTTGGCGTTTAGTGATGATGTTTTCTCAAATTGGTTCCTACTCAGCACAGCAGCCAATATCTCCGCCACGCGATAGTAGTAACGGCACTGTTGCCCAAGGGGTTAAAACTTGGTTACGCGATTGTCAAGCTGGAAGTGTACGACGGATGCGATCGCCGAACTGAGCAATGGGATGATGTATACAAAACATCTGCTGAAAAAGAATGTAGAAGTGTTTCAATGCAACGTCTCTACAAGCGTTTCAGGTAACACATAATTAATTTGTAGAGATATTTACAGAGTAGTCCAGAAGTAGCAAGATTTTCACCATTTCCAGTGTCAATGCGAAAATGTAATGTTTCGCATTGACCCAAAAATACTAATTGAGCAGCACTGACAATTTTACTGAGCTAGCGTAGTTAGAATGAGGCCGTTTTAATCGGTTTTGTTCTCCATCAATTTTCAAGCTAGATACTTGTTTTCAAACAAAATAAATGTACATAATTCAGCTAGCTTGTATCAGTGTAATTACGCCTATATCCTAGGGAGGATTTTCAGGAAAAATAGCTGATAAATGGCGAAAAAAAAGCAGACATTATTTAAAAACCAAAGCTGGCTTGAATTTAAGCGTTGTGACTCCCGTTTTTTGGCGATAACATGGAAATAGGTTTATTTAATACTTTTCAAACCGCGTTTGGCGTCAGTTTTTTATGGAGATTCAATTAATCAACATCGGCTTTGGTAACATCGTGTCTGCCAACCGAGTAGTTGCCATTGTCAGTCCAGAGTCTGCCCCGATTAAGCGGATTATTACTGATGCAAGGGACAGAGGTCAACTGATTGATGCAACTTACGGTCGTCGGACTAGGGCTGTAATTATCACCGATTCCAGCCATGTAATTCTGTCAGCAATTCAGCCGGAAACGGTAGCGAATCGCTTTGTGATTTCCCGCGATCATCAAACTGTAGATAATTGATTAGGAGTGGATTAACAATCTCATTTCTATTTGCACCATATCGGTAGTACCATGTGAATTAGATAAGTTTTATGTCACCCTTGCTACAAATTCTTTGGTCACTAGTGGGCTTGGGCAGTAACACAAGACTAATGAATAATATCTATTGATTGATTCACAGGTTGAAGGGATGATACCAGTTTTACCCATCCAGAGTATTGCTACTACCGAAGAATGCTTACATTTAGGCAGATTGATTGTTTTCACTGGCCCCAGTGGGGTCGGTAAAGGCACTTTAATGCGATCGCTCCTACAACGTCATCCAGAACTTTATTATTCCGTATCCGTGACGACGCGTTCTCCCCGTCCAGGGGAAATCGATGGCAAAAACTATTACTTTATCAGTCGCAGTAAGTTTGAACAATTAGTTGCTGAAGGTGAATTTTTAGAATGGGCAGAATTTGCTGGTAACTATTACGGCACTCCCCGTGAAGCTGTACTTAACCAAATTCATTCTGGCAAGTTGGTAGTGCTAGAAATTGAGTTAGAAGGCGCAAGACAAATTCGTGCTTCCTTTCCCAGTGCCCTTAGCATTTTTATTTTACCGCCTTCTTTTGATGAATTAGAGAAACGAATACGCTCTCGCGCCCAAGATTCTGAAGAAGCGATCTCTCGTCGTTTACTGCGCGCTCAAGAAGAAATTAAAGCCGCAGATGAATTTGATATTCAAATCGTTAATGACGATTTTGAAACTGCTTTAAATGATATTGAAATGGTTTTGTTTAAATAGGTTAGGAGTTAGGAGTTAGAAGTTATGAATTTAAACTCCTAACTCCTAATTCCTAACTCCTCATTTCTAAATTAACCAAATAAACCTTGAATTACTCCCAGGTTGCTAGTCAAAAAGTAAGCAACTACTGCACCACCAATACCACCAATTAAGAAAGAACTGGCGAAGTTGTTCCAGCTTTCGTTAGAGTTAAAAGCATCTACTGGAGGGTTGGGTACAGTAACACTGGCAAGAGCTTTCGGAGGATTACTATTCGCATAGAGGGATAGTCCCGCCGTCAGAATAACAATCAAACCAATGGTTGCCAATAACCCAGCTAAGTTTGCATTAGCTGTGTCCCGCAGTGGGCCCAATTTGGCAAAGGGGCCAAATATCCAGTAACCATGAGCCATACCAACTTCTAGCCCGCGTCTGGAAGGAGTTATACCAGGACGATAAGCTGGCAAATTATTGATGAACCACTTGCTCAAGGGAGAAGCATTAATCGGGGTTTCTAGATTACCCAGTTGCGGATCGCGGAATGCGGGAAAAACAACTTCCCGATTTCTCGGATCGCTAGGAAGATTTTTTGATGCATCTACTGCTTGTGCCATATTTTATGTTCGCCTCAAATTAGAATGGTGGCATTTTTATATTAATAATAATTGCGGCTAAAGATGTTTTTTGCGTAGGAAGTTTAGAAAAATTAATTTAATTGCTTTCAAAACTTTGAAACTCGCAAGCTGGTTTCAACATCACGAGTTTCAAAGAACTACTTTGTTAGTAGTTTAGTTAGTAGTTACTAGTTAGTTGCCAACTAACGGCTAACAAATTTTTAGATTCTGTCTTCAACTTATGGTAATGGGTGGAAAAGTAGGTCAGGAAACCAGTAGTTAACCAAAATCAATAAAACGGCCGTAAAAGACAATTTGGCAAAAAGCAAAACTGGTCCCAAGGATAGATACTTAACGAAGTATTTTTGCTGCATGAATTATTCTCCCAAATAAATCAAAAGTTGCGGTAAGGGTTAGCGTGGCGAAACCGGAATTTCTGTATCTTTAGCTGTTAACTCGCCAGACAGAAATTCTTTTATGGCTGATACAGGCCAAGCAAAGCCCGATAGCATAATTGGCAGTGCCAAAGGAACTTCAATGATTACTTCTCTCATTTCCACGCTGCCACCCTCTTTCTTGTTCGCTTGGAGGTAGGCACGACCTACCCAACCAATCCAACCAGCAATATAGAGGAACAGAATACTAGGGATCAAGAAGTCACCAGCGTGATCTAGACGACCATCAACAATCAAGTGGGGGTAACCTTCAGGGCCACACAGCTCTTGAGAATAACGCTCAAATCGCTTTATCCCTGATTGGGGGTCAGAGGTGGTATTACGGGCATTAGCAGCTAGCTGTTGAAAAGCGGGATTGTCACTGCATGGTGTCAAATTAGCCCCTAGAGCTTTTGCTGGGGAGGTAAAATTGAACCAAAGACAAATCGCTAAAATCAAAGCAAACAATCGTCGCATAGAGTTGTTTCCTTTTATTACAAAACAGAAAGTTGATTGTACAAAACGAAGCGGCTTGTACAGTTGTTTATTTGCATAACTAGGAAGTCATCATACTCTTGGGTGGGAACCGAGTAAAGTTTAAGTAAATAAAAGTTAAAGCTTCTCAACCAAAATGAGTGGTGAGTCCTGTTAGCGGATAGGTATGGTTTAGCCCGTAACGAGTGCTGAGTACAAGAATTGTTGTTGTAGGGTAGTAAGGAAGCAAGATTTTCTCTCTATTATTTATTCCAGACTCCAGACTCAGTACTGATTACTCTCAATGACAACCGTTTTAGCAATAGAAACCAGTTGTGATGAAACTGCCGTCGCAATTGTTAACAATCGTAAAGTTTGCAGTAGTATTGTATCCTCACAAATTCCAGTCCATCAGCAGTATGGCGGGGTAGTGCCGGAAGTAGCGTCTCGGCAGCACTTGGAAACGATAAATGTTGCGATCGCACAAGCCTTAGAGCAAGCCCAACTAGACTGGGATAAAATTGACGCAATTGCCGCTACTTGTGCCCCTGGACTTGTAGGAGCGCTATTGGTGGGGTTAACTGCTGCTAAAACCCTGGCGATGGTACACAACAAGCCATTTTTGGGAGTTCATCACCTTGAAGGTCACATTTACGCAACTTATTTGAGCGAACCAAGTTTAAACCCCCCTTTCTTGAGTTTATTAGTTTCTGGCGGACATACAAGCTTGATTTTCGTCAAAGATTGTGGTAGCTACGAAACATTGGGACAAACCCGTGATGATGCTGCGGGTGAAGCCTTTGATAAAGTGGCGCGATTGTTAAACCTGGGTTATCCGGGCGGCCCAGTGATTGACAAATTGGCGCAACAGGGTAATCCGCAAGCCTTTGCTCTACCAGAAGGAAAAGTTTCTTTACCTAGTGGAGGATTCCATCGTTATGATGCGAGTTTTAGCGGGTTAAAAACGGCTGTATTGCGTTTAGTGCAGCAGTTAGAGAAAGATGGTGGACAAGTACCAGTGGCAGATGTAGCAGCTAGCTTTCAGGAAACCGTAGCGCGATCGCTAACCAAAAGAGCGATCGCCTGTGCCTTAGACTATGGTCTAGACACAATTGCTATTGGTGGCGGTGTAGCAGCTAATAGCGGATTGAGAAAAAATCTCCAAGCCGCCGCCGTTGAACATAACCTACGCGTTTTATTCCCACCTCTAAAATTCTGTACCGATAACGCCGCCATGATCGGCTGTGCCGCCGCCGAACATCTCTCTCGTGGTCATACATCTCCCCTCACACTAGGCGTTGAGTCTAGGTTAGCTCTTACCCAAGTGATGAAGTTGTATCAAGCTGTTGAGTAGTCATTTGTCTTTTGTTTAGTTCCAATGACTAATGACTAATGACTATCGACCGGATGTGATCAGCCACAGCATCCGGCTGTTCCAACATCGTCAAATGTCCGCAATCAGGAATTTCTAAAACATTGTCACCACAATATTGGAACAGTCTGTGAAAGCTAGCTAAATGGCGCACATACTTAGGTTCCATAACTTTATCTTCGGCACCAGCCAAAAAATAAACTGGCTGCTTCAATTGAGATACTAGCTCAGGTAAACGATTGATTTCTTCCTCAGTTGTGGAGTCTAACAGAGTTCTTAGAGCTGCTTCCGGGTCAGCCACAACGAAATCAATCAGCCTCTGACGTGCCCAATGGCGCTCCAAAGGACGAACTACACTGGCTCTGGTAAACAGCAGATCAATTAAAGGCACTTGGGACAGCCAACGCGGGCGGACTTGCAAAAATTTCTGACCCGCCGAGCGAAACTGCTCAAAGGCTTCTTTGAGGTAAATACCACCGCCAGCGTTGATACAGATAACTCCCTTAACACACTCAGGTATTTGATCTGCTCCCCAAAGAGCGATCGTGCCTCCCAAAGAGTGACCAATTAGCCAAGCACTGGTAATATTCAGCTGCTTCAAGAGAATTGCCAAGTCCTTAGCATAGGCAACAGGAGTATAAAGAGAATCGATTGGTGATCCAAGTGCATTATTGGAGATGGGCGTCAGGCTTAGAGACGTTTCTGCTCGACTAACATCGGTTTTTACCTGGGACTGGGATTCACCAAAACCCCGCAAATCATAAGAAAGGCATTGCAAATCATCTGAGAGGCGGGAAATCACAGGTTGCCAATATCCACGGCTATTGAGCCAACCGTGGATAAATACTAAAGCATGGGGGCAGGAGGTTGGAGCCGTTAGCTCGTATGCGTGTGGAACGCCCAAGATTTCGATAGTTGCCATACTTAATATCGTACCCCTAAGGACGGGTGCGGCTAAATACGGAGTGTGAAGAGTTAGGAGTTATTGACTGTTAACCGTCAATCGTCAACCGTCATGGACTAAAAAGGCGTCTCTCATCCCATCTCTAGGAAAGAATAAGTTTTCCCGACGCCTTTTTATAACTTTTTTCATTTATCCAACAACCTCTGTCGTACCCCTTCAGCAATTTTGTGACCCAGATATTCAGGAATGAGGCTTTCATTGGGCCCTAACAGGTAGAGAATTAGTCGTGTACGTCCGCGCCAAACCAGTAAATTGGCATTGACTACTAGAAGGTCTTCCTGCCAAATGGCATACATCACCTTATAGAATAATCCTGGTTGATTATCGGCTTCAATCACTAAGGCAGGGAGATGAAAAACCGGATCGACATAAAACTCAGTTTGTACCTGCTCTAAGCCCGTATCAAGATTGAATTCTACTGCCAGCATCTCTTCTACTTCAAACCGACCTCCTAAAGCCTCGCGAATGGCGCGACAGACATTTTCTGCGGTTTTCTCGGTCAAGGCTTTACTACCACGAGACACCAAAAGTTTGATAAAAACTAACATCGGCGGACGGATCTGACCGTATAGACTCAGACCGTGAATAGTCAACCCATAAGCTGCTAGTACGCCAAAAATATCACTGAGGAGAAAAGACTGGTTACGGTAAGCAAAATGCAGGGCACTTTTGCTACCTTCCGGTTTTAGCTCAATAACAGCGCGTCTAGTTTTATAGAGACGGTAGGCTAGGCGTAAATTTTGCAGTTGAATCTCACTGCTGACAAATTGCTCATAAAACTGGGGAAACGCTCGGTTAAAGCGCTTAAGGAGTTCTAGTGTCGAAGTTTTTAAACCAGAAGCCATTGTTAAGGGTAAGACTCGCTTGCTTTCATCACCTGGGGACTGGGGAATGGGGACTGGGGAAGAATTTTTCCAAACACCCAATCTCTTGTATATAAATCACTCCTAAACTAACTTGCATTTAAGCTCTATACGAGCAATTGCCAGTATTAGGTTTTTCCATTTTGAATTTTAAATTATTTCAGGACTTACCCTTTTGGTGAAATTCTCCTAGCCTTTACAACAAAATGCTAAAGTTGAAAATGATTGGTGTGAAACACGCTCTAACTAGCTGTTACCATTGCAAATCCCGAAAACAACCGAAAAACTTTGAGTGTAAAGGGTAGTAAATGGGCATAGCTATGTTAAACGTAAATCAACACTCCTGAGAGTGGAAACCAATTCAGTTATACTACCCGAACCACGCTGGCATGGGTTTTTGGAAAACTTGGTTTAGTACTCCTGAATCTGTAGCGACGACTAGGACAACCTCCTTTGAAGAACATACAGTGAATGCTTTGGGCAACTCCAACCCCAGCAGCATTAGCGAAGCTTCTTCAAAGGAAACTCGCATCGTCTTCAGTACGGAGCGAGATATTGACCTGTATGAGCTAGAAGAACTTTGTGATGCAGTTGGTTGGTCGCGTCGTCCTCTAAGAAAAGTGAAAAAAGCTATTGAGCATAGTTTTCTTGTCGCCTCAATGTGGCAGGTGAGAGGAAACCAAAAGCGGCTCATTGGTTTTGCCCGCGCTACCTCAGATCACGCGTTTAATGCCACTATTTGGGATGTGGTGGTTCACCCAGACTTTCAAAGTCAAGGGCTGGGCAAGGCACTAATGAAATACGTTCTCAAAAAACTTAGAAGTGAAGAAATTAGTAATGTCACTCTCTTCGCCGATCCCCATGTTGTAGATTTCTACCGAACTATGGGGTTTATGGCTGATCCAGAAGGCATTAAAGGTATGTTCTGGTATCCTCACTAGCGCTTAATCAAAATAAAACCCGATTTGCACAAGAAAATCAGGCCAAATGGTGAAAATCTATTATTTTGATGTAGTTATGCTTTTTTCTGCCGACGAAGGCGCAAGTATAATTATCTTGTAAAACTAAGTCGGCAAAAAACCTTTATCATAACAATGTAATCTATCTTGTCTTTGGCAAAGGATAAAAAGATTAGGCATAAGCCGTCTGATGTGATATAGTTACTTTAATGCTTTTGATAAAGCGCGATCGCTTTGATGGGGAATTAAAATCAAACCCCAAAAAGCAGATAAGTGGAAACGGGATGTAGCGCAGCTTGGTAGCGCGCCTGCTTTGGGAGCAGGATGCCGCAGGTTCAAATCCTGTCATCCCGATTTAAGTAATATATTTAACGTCTAAGGCGATTGACTAAAGTTGTCTTGCTAAAAGTGCAATTAAATTGTACATTTTACGGATAAAAAGAAATTGCCTGTTATATATATTGGGTTAGTTTTTGAAGCCTAACAGGTAAATTTCAATTTTAAGCGGTAAGATATTTCTGATACTAAGCTTTGTATAGATTTGAGAAGATATTAAAGCCAGCGCGATGGAACGATTGATTAAGTAATCCCGTCACCCGATATTAGAGAAAGCCGATAAAATGGCATTTATCATCTCCAAAGTCGAAAGACAGAGAAACTTTTCACTGTTTGAAAAGACGTATAATAGGCATCTACAGCATTTCCTGGTGAATAGCAAAACGAAATCGAGAAAAACACAACTTTAGGACAGTCAATTTTTCAAAACGCTACTATAGCAACCTTAAATAGTTGTGGAATATGGATTTTGACCGTTGAGAGTTAACACTCAACCTCAACGCACACAATGAATTTTTTACAATTGAAATAGATTGCTATATAACTAAAGCTAGTTGATGGTGTGCAAATCCAACCATTTGTTTAATTTTAAGTGGACTATTGATGCGAGGAGCAGTCATGAAATCATTTATTCGCTTGGGCGCAACATTGGGTATAGCTGGCAGTGTATTTTTTACGGGGCTTTCAGGAATAGGCAATCTACCAGGAATAGGCAATTTAGAGGCGATCGCATTGCCACAAGATCAGGTAGTGAAAAAGCTTCAAGAAGTACCAGTATTCACGCTTACCAATCCTAAAGGCGAATTCGTAGTTCTTTCGAGGAACAACGCATCCAAGCCAATCTCGCAAGTGGGATTTTTTATTAGCAAGCAAGATGCTCAAAAATTCCTTGACAATCGGCTTAAGAAAGAAAACCCCCAGTTGGCAAGCACCCTACAGGTAAGACCTTTGTCCTTGGCAGACTACTATAAAATAGTCCAAGAAGGCAAAAAGAAATCAGACTCTGTAATTTATACTTTAGTACCGACGCAAGCACAGGTAGCTTCAGCAACAAGTATGCTGAATCAAAAGGGTAAAAAAGGGGAGCAATTTAATGGTATTCCCTTATTTGTACCCAAATTTAAGAAAGATAATAGCTATTTGACGATTCCTGTCCCCAATGGCAAAGAGCGGTATATTCCTTTCTTTTTTGAGAAAGAGCAAGCATCGGCTCTGTTAGATGAATTCAAAAAAGCCGTGCCAAAGGAAGCAAATAACACTGAAATTCAGGTAGTGGATTTGTACGGTGTTATGGAGGCTCTCAATAGCAGTACCGATCCTACTATAAATAAAATTGTTTTGTACCCATCGCGGGAGTCCATCAATTTTATTCGCTCGCTTGCACCAAATCAATCTCCAGCTGCCAAGCCTGCTGCTGCGCCCGCTGCTCCGAAAAAATAACGGTTATGCAATCTAAGGTTGAGGCATGGGGGAGAAGCATCTGATATCTGGTTTACAACTTTGGCAGTGGCGCAATACTGCTCACCAAGCAGCGATCGCTACTGATGTCCCGCCTGCCGAGGTAGATTGGTTGCTGCTCGAAGTTGCTGGGTTAGACCGCTTGGCACTGCGTTTGGAGTCTTATAAAAACTGGCCCCAAATTCAGCTGCAATTGCCGCTAAAAGAGTTAGACCATCTGTGGCAGAGGCGATTACATGACCGCTTACCAGTGCAGTATATTACGGGAGTTACACCTTGGCGTAACTTTCAAATTGCAGTGTCAAGTGCGGTTTTGATTCCTAGACCAGAGACAGAATGCTTAATTGATTTAGCTTTAGCATCTGCTAGTAATGCTTCAGGACACTGGGCTGATTTAGGCACTGGAAGTGGAGCGATCGCTTTGGGATTAGCAGATGTCTTGCCAAAAGCAACAATTCATGCTGTGGATTATAGTTTAGAAGCTCTAGCGATCGCCCAAACCAACGCCCATAATTTAGGTTTTATTGACCGGGTTAAATTTTATCAAGGTTCTTGGTGGGAGCCACTGACATTTCTCAAAGGTCAATTCAGTGGTATGGTGTCCAATCCCCCTTACATACCCACCAGTACCTTACCTACCCTGCAACTAGAAGTAGTTAACCATGAACCACATCTAGCTTTGGATGGTGGTAATGATGGCTTAGATTGCATTCGCCATTTGATAGAAATTTCTCCCAGCTATTTGCAACCTGGTGGGGTTTGGTTAATTGAGATGATGGCAGGACAAGCGGATACAGTGCAAAAACTTTTACAAAATCAAGGTAGCTATTGTAAAATTCAAATTTACCCTGATTTAGCTGGAATTGAACGCTTTGCCCTTGCTTATAAAAGTTAGGAAATAGGGCATGGGGCATAGCGCATAGGAAAAATGCTCCATGCTATACCTGTACCCATAAAAATGACACAAGTTTCTTTAACAAATTTAATAGCTGGCGCACGGGCTGGTCTTTTAGTGAGCTTTCCCACGGATACAGTTCCTGCACTTGCAGCGATACCAGAAAAAGCAGCATTAATTTTTGCGGCGAAGCAACGTAGTCAAGACAAACCTTTGATTTTGATGGCTGCTAGTGCTGAAGATTTATGGCTGTATGTTAAAGGTCATGAGAACGAGTATAAAGTTTGGCAAGAATTAGCAGATAAGTATTGGCCAGGAGGGCTGACATTAGTTTTACCAGCTTCAAATCGCGTGCCAAAAGTTATGAACCCCATCGACCCAACAACAATTGGTATTCGAGTCCCAAACAGTGCGATCGCTCAAACTATTTTGGCGCAAACAGGCCCCCTTGCTACTACTAGCGCCAATTTTTCTGGTCAGCCGCCTTTGCAAAGTATGGCAGAAATTGAGGTTCAGTTTCCCAACGTTCTCACTCTAGCAACAACAGAATACCAAAGTGAAATGCTGGGGCTGGGTATACCTTCCACCGTTGCTAAATGGACAGGAATAAATTGGCAGATTTTACGGCAAGGTGCGATCAAGTTAGATATTTCGAGTGATAACCAAATATAGGTCGCTATAATGTTGTTTTCCTGATTTTAACAACAGAGAAATTTGGAACTTTAGTTTGCGCTGTTGTGGTCAATTAACAAGTTAATAATTGCCAGATTATGAATTGGAGCAACTGGATATATCTAGGAGCAGGAATAGCACTAGGTATGGTTTTCCGTCAGTTATTTGCGCGAGCGTCAAATGTTTCATCTAGCTCATCTCCAGTAGAGCCATTAGATCAACAGGATATGCCACCAATATCACAACAGCTACAGCAAACGCAGCTGGCATACCAAATGGCAAGAGAAATGAGTCAGTTTAAAGCTGGTTTTTTGGCGCGGACTACTCATGAATTGCGATCGCCTCTCAGTGGTTTGATCGGCTTGCATCAGTTAATTTTGTCGGATTTATGTGAAGACCCTGCTGAAGAACGAGAATTTATTGCCCAAGCTAACGAGCGAACGCTGAAGCTACTCAAGCTGATGGATGAAATTCTTAACGTTGCTAGAACTGAACACGGTACTAATAAATTAGATATTCAGCCCAGACCCTTAGCTCAAGTTTTGCAAGAGGTTCATAACTTAACTTATATGCTGGCGGCCAATCGCAATTTTCCCTTGCAATTATTACCCGCCGACCCAGAAATTTATGTTTTGACAGATTACCTCTGGCTCCGCCAAATATTGATAAGTTTAATAGACACTGCCATTACTCAAATGGAGGAAGGCAGTATCTGTATTTCCAGCAGTACTTTACCCACAAATAATTTTGTAAACATTTGGTTGGATATACCAACCCATGCCATACCCTGGAGCGAACCGATTGATTTGATCAAATCTGAAGATCAGCCGACCCAGATTGATCAAGGAAACGCTGCTCTTTCCCCAGGAATGAGGCTATTAATCAATCAGACTCTAGTGGAAGTTATGGGAGGAAAGTTAGAAATTCTGCCCTCGACGATTGCCAAAGAAACATCTCAGCACTTTACCAGACTACAAATTTCTATCCCCCTAGTGATTCCTGAAGCTGAACTTCTGTAGCAGGAACGAAAGCAGGGTCAGTTAGGTTGTGTAGCACCATCGTAGTGTTTGTATTGGGTTGAAAACCAATCTTTTCGTAGAACCCCTGCTGGTGAGTAGTCATGAGGTAAACGCGCTCAACCCGCTTCATCCGGGGATGACTCAAAACGGTTTCTACTAACTTGCTTCCCAACCCACTACTTTGATACTCTGGATGAATCACAACATCCCAAATTGTAGCGCGATATATACCATCAGATGTTGCTCTAGCAAAGCCAATAAGTCGATCGCGATCGGAGACGGAAATCACTGGCTCACTGTTGGCAATCGCTATACCTAAATCTTCAATATTGCGATCTTTTGCCCAGAAAGCTGAAACATTTAACAGTTCTTGGAGTTGATAAAGGTCAATTTCAGACTTGCGTAGGCATAGCCCGTCGTAGGCATCGCCTTTGGCGCAGCCGAGATGTTCGCTAAATTGAATCTGAGACTCGTTCATTTATGGCATCCACCTTTAACACTAGCACTATCTTTGTATAGTTAAGTGATATTTTGCTAGAAATTGCTGTACGTGTACATATATATGCAATGAGAAAGAAAGTTTAATGACAAACCCACTTCCATAGAGGATGAGTTGGCCCCTGCTGACGTATCCGATACACTTGTTTTTCTAAACGTTGTTTTTCCTCGGGTGGTATTCCAAGTAAGATATTCCGACTTTGCCAAACTAAAACAGCAGCAGTCATCCCAATACAAAACGCTAAACCGAAGGTAGACAGTGGATGATAGAAGAGTCCATATCGCACCGCTACCCAGGTAAAATATTGCTGCCAAAGAGAAATTTCTGCACGTAAACCCCACAAACTAACAGGTGCAATGGTGAGCCACAGACAGCCGACAAATAGCCACCTGCCATATATTGTCAGCTTGTGCAATCTTTGTACTTGTTGAGCAAAGGATGGGTCAGTTATTGACAATTGTTCGGATTGATCCATAGGCTGTAGGAAGGTGGGGGATGAGGAAGATGAGGAGCAGGGGAAGAATAACTATTGGTTATTAACCAATGCCCAATGCCCAATGATTAGTTACCAGCAGATGTATCAATCGACTCACCACTGACTACCATAGGTGCTTGACCATTGCGCTCTCGCCACAAAGTTAGAAGAGTACTGGCGATGAAAATACTTGAATAAGCCCCTGCTGTAAAGCCAATAATTAGAGCTAAAGCAAAGTTTTTTAGTGTTTCGCCGCCAAACAGAAAGATAGCAAACAATGACAGCATTGTGGTAAAGGTTGTGTTGATTGACCGTCCTAAAGTTTGGTTAACTGCATCATCTACAATGTCAGCGATCGCTCCGTTGGGATTCGTCTTGAGGGTTTCCCGAATGCGATCGTAAATTACCACTGTATCGTTGACTGAGAAACCTGTAATTGTCAGTAGAGCAACGATAAACAAGCTATCTACTTCAGTACCCAATACTAAACCCAAAATCGAAAAAATCCCTGCCGTGATGAAGACATCATGTAATAGTGCAACGATCGCAAACACTGCATAATCTAACTGGAACCTGAAGGTCAAGTAGATTATGATGCCTGCAAAGGAAACTATTAAAGCTATTACCCCAGACCTAAACAGCTCTCCCCCTAGAGTAGGGCCAACCGTGTCAAATTGGTTTTTTTGCTCGTCAAAAGTACCGACCTTTTCGCTTAAGGCATTTTGCAAGTTGGTACGCTGCTCGGTATCCAAGTTTTTTGTGCGAATTAATATTCCATTTTCTGCACCAGTGCCTCTATCAGCGATAATTTGGATGCTGCTATCACCTAAGCCCTGTGCTTTAGCTACTTCCCGGACGACATTGATATCAATTGGCTGGCCGCAGTTACCGGGTTTGGTACAATCGCGTTCAAACTGTAATCGTGTACCACCGACAAAATCCAAACTGGGGCGTAGGGGTGCTTTGATGTTCGGGTTTTGCCAAGAAATCACCATTGAGATGATACCGGCAAGAATGATGGCACTAGAAATAGCCCACCAAAGCGATCGCGATTTGTTAATACTTAGTTTCATTGAGCCACCTCTGCCTTATTTGATCTTGGCAGGTTCGGACAAAAAAGTTCTGGTTTCTTGAGTGTAGGAATTGTAATTGCTAAAAACATCAAGGTGCGACTACAGGTAATTGCTGTAAACATACTCACTGCTACACCCAAAGCCAAAGTTAGGGCGAAGCCTTTCACCAAACCAGCCCCCAGCCAGAATAATGCAGCACAAGCAATGACTGTAGTCACGTTGCCATCTAAAATACTGGAAAAGGCACGGTAAAAACCAGATTCTACAGAGCGATATAGGGATTTGCCTGCTTGCAATTCTTCCCGCGTCCGCTCAAAAATTAGCACATTTGCATCCACCGCCATCCCAATACTGAGGATAAAACCGGCAATACCTGGCAGGGTTAGGGTGACGCCCAACAACGCAAAGGTAGCCCAGGTTAGCAGGGCGTAAATCAATAGTGCTACATCCGCAATCAGCCCTGGTAGTCTATAGTACACTACCATAAATACTAATACTAAAGTCAGACCGCCAATACCAGCGTAGATACTGCTAGTAATACTGTCTTTACCCAGGGTTGCCCCAACAGTGCGAATTTCCGCAATTTCTACCGGTACGGGTAATGCCCCACCGCGTAACTGCACACCTAAATCATTGGCTTGTTGGGCAGTAAACCTTCCTGTAATTACGGCAGAGCCACCAGTAATACCAGTAGCGGCAAATTCTATACCTACAGTAGGAGCGCTGATCAGTTCATTGTCCAGAAAAACACCAATGCTCCGCCCAGTACCGGCAAGATTTTTCGTCAAATTGGCAAACAGTTCACCACCCTTTTGGTCGAAGCGAATAGCAACGTTCCAGTTGTCACCTTGAGTGGGTTCACCATAAGCATCCTTGAGATATTTGCCAATTAGCGGTGGATTGGTGCTTTCAAACAATTCAGCGATCACTTGATTATTTTTTTGCAAATCTTCTTGATTTTTGACAATTGCTGCTTTGTCAGTACTCTTTCTCAACTCTTCTTGCTTGGCTTTCAATTCGACCCTAGATGCCTGGAAAGCAAACAGTTGGGTTTCTGTATTTGGCTTTTGGGTACGGAACTCTAACTGCGCGGTCCCTCCTAGCACCCGTTCAGCTTGCTCTGGATTATTAACCCCTGGCAGTTGTACTAATATTTTATCTGTGCCGACTGTTTGGATCACTGGCTCAGAAACACCCAAACCATTAATCCGACCTTCGACAACTCTCTTCACGCCTTCCAATTCTCGTTCGGTGATTTGGGGAATTTCCGCTGATGGTTTCACCTGAATTGTTAGCTGTGAGCCTCCGCGTAAGTCCAGCCCCAAGGGGATTGGAATTGTGGCAATCACCGTAATTGCGGCGATTACCAGGACTAAAATCAAAATTAATAGCGATCGCTGTCTTTGCATACCATAACTCGCAACTGACAAAGGCTATAATAGCGCTCTTTTATGGAGTTAGGGCATTGGCATTGGGCATTGGGGATCGGGGATTGGGCATTGGGCATTGGAAAACTCTTCGCCAGTCCCCAGTCCCCAGTCCCCAGTCCCTAGACTCGCAACGCTACCATTTTTTCCACAGCTTCCACGATTTGCTCTGGTTGGATAATTGTTAATCGTTCCAGGTTGCCGTTGTAAGGTGTAGGGATATCTTGGGAAGAAAGCCGCAGTACTGGCGCATCCAATTCATCAAATAAGCGATCGTTAATTGAAGCAATGACTTCTGCTCCAATACCCGCAGTTCGCATGGATTCTTCCACCACAATGACTTTATGAGTTTTACGTACTGATGCGCCAATGGTATCAAAATCTAATGGCTTAAGCGAGATTAAATCAATAACTTCTGGATCATATCCTTGTTTTTCAAGTGTTTTTACCGCTTGTAGCACATGATGCCGCATCCGCGAGTAAGTGATAATTGTGACATCTTTTCCTTGACGCACAACTTCTGCTTTATCTAAAGGTAGTAAATATTCTTCTTCTGGTAAATCTTCTTTCAAGTTGTAAAGCAGAACATGTTCAAAGAACAACACGGGGTTATCATCGCGGATAGCAGATTTCAGTAGTCCTTTAGCGTTTCTTGGTGTAGAGCAAGCAACAATTTTCAACCCCGGCACAGCTTGGAAGTAAGTTTCTAGTCGCTGGGAATGTTCTGCGCCTAGCTGCCGTCCGACACCGCCAGGGCCGCGAATTACCATTGGAATTTTAAAATTACCGCCAGAGGTATAGCGTAGCATCCCGGCGTTGTTGGATATTTGGTTGAAGGCGAGCAGTAAAAAGCCCATATTCATGCCTTCGATGATGGGGCGCAAGCCAGTCATGGCTGCTCCCACTGCCATGCCAGTAAAGCTATTTTCGGCAATGGGGGTGTCTAGAATGCGGAGTTCGCCATATTTTTGGTACAGGTCTTTGGTAACTTTGTAGGAACCGCCGTAGTGTCCTACGTCTTCACCGAGAACGAATACGCTGGAATCACGCGCCATTTCTTCATCAATGGCTTCCCGTAAGGCGTTGAAAAATAATGTTTCTGCCATTTAGACCTTTTAGTACGATTATGGTTTTAGAATTTTATCGCGCTGCTGTCGCAAATACCGTGAGCGATCGCACTAGTTAGAGATTTGGTTTTTTAAACGAATCGCCCAACCATACATAAAGCAGCTATTTAATTTAAATTTTAGAGGTTTTATCTGCGATCGCTTTCCACTTCTCAAATTCATAATTAGAAGTTCATCAAGCCAGTAAAATGGCTCTTTAATAACCATGTCATAATTGCTGGTCTAGGCGTAGCCACCACAGACATAGCACTAGTATGCCACGGCGTGAATAGAGCAACCATTTCAAATTCCTAACGAGCTTATTCCATAATACTTTTTACTTTTGACTTCCGCCTTGCGGTACTAGCCATAAACAAAGAATCTCACGCCCAAACACCAAAACACAACTCTGCGTCTTCGCGCCTCTGCGTGAGATTTCCCCCTAAATTACTATTCAATATGTCTAGTTACTTTTGACTTCCGCCTTGCGGTACTAGCCTACTTTAACCATCGCGCTGCATCTTTAGCATGATAAGTCAAAATCAAATCTGCACCAGCGCGTTTAAACCCAGTTAAAGTTTCCATAACCACTCGCTCTTCATCAATCCAACCATTGAGAGCCGCAGCTTTCACCATCGCATACTCACCAGAAACATTGTAAGCCGCAACAGGTAAGTTACTAGCTTCCTTCACCCGCCAGATAATATCCATGTATGCCAAGGCTGGCTTAACCATGAGCATATCAGCACCTTCGGCGATATCCAATTCAATCTCTTTAATTGCTTCGCGGGCGTTACCTGGGTCCATTTGGTAAGTTCTTCTGTCCCCAAATTGCGGTGTAGAGTCTGCTGCATCCCGAAATGGGCCATAATAACCCGAAGCATATTTAGCAGCATAAGACAAAATTGGCGTATCTTGAAATCCGGCTTCATCCAAGCCTACACGAATTGCCTGGACAAAGCCATCCATCATTCCCGAAGGCGCAATGATATCGGCACCGGCTTTCGCTTGAGAAACTGCTGTTTTTTTCAACAATTCCAGAGTTGGGTCATTTAAAACTCGTCCCGTTAAATCACCAACTTGTAAATAACCACAATGACCGTGACTAGTGTACTCACATAAACAAGTATCAGCGATTACAATCAAATCTGGCACTGCTGTTTTTACCGCAGTCGCTGCTTTTTGGACAATTCCGCAATCATGCCAAGCGCCAGTGGCATCAATATCTTTATCAGCCGGAATACCAAATAAAATAATCGAAGGAATTCCTAAGTCATAAACTTCTTTTGCTTCTTCGACAATTTTATCTACCGAAAGTTGGTAGACTCCGGGCATTGATTTAACTTCGTTAGCGATTCCCTCACCCGGTACAGCAAATAGTGGGTAAATTAAATCGCTGGTTGTCAAAACAGTTTCACGAACCATCCGGCGCAGTTGGGGCTGAGTACGCAGACGACGGGGGCGATGTATAGGAAACATAAAATTTTATAAAGAAAAACAACGCTAATGGACACAAAACAAAGCGTCACAAAAGCAGGCTAAAATTTTCCTGCCATCGGACAGACTACAAACAGTGCTTAACTGTCCTTTGCCCTACTCTTAATCAAGTTGTAGGGCAATTTTGTATTCTACAGCTTGGTTGCGCCTATCCGACGGACTGGAAAAGAAACAACATAGTAAGCAATTCAAAATTCCAAGTTCAAAATGGTAATATCGTCTGTTGGCAAAATCTGGGCGATTGGTTGTGTGCAAACTCAAGGCATAACAGCTTAATAAAAAATAACTGACAATCACCAATGCCCCATGCCCAATGATTATTTGTGCTAGAAAATTCGGAAAATATAGGGATAACGGAAGGGTATATCAGGATTGCTGAAAACTTTGATGAGTGCCCAAATTGTTAATCCCCAGTGCAATAAATACCCGATACCTGCTAGTGGCCCCAGCACTAATAGAGGTAACACTAACCAGCCTAATAGAAAAAATAGCGCTCCTAGAATTCCTCCATAAAGCCAGACATTAAAGTGGAAATTGATGGATTCTTTGGCGTTTTCTTTAACAACAGGATCATCAGATACAAATAGTATGGCGATAGGTATACCTACAGATATCAGCGTTGTGCTGAGGAAAATGGCTCCATGCGATAAGCCAGATAGAAGCTTTCGTTTGTCTGTGTCGTACATTGCTTTCTCCTATTAGTTAGATTGTTGGTTATATTACGACCCTATCACGAGCATCGTTGTCTTAAGATTAAAAGACTTGCCAGAGTAGAAAAAATTAAGTTAGCTAACAAACAAATACACTTATGTCTACTGAACTTCAGTCTGAACTTATTCAAGCAGTTGAACTTCGCCGCAACTTTGCGATTATTTCTCACCCCGATGCGGGTAAAACTACACTAACAGAAAAACTACTCCTATACGGAGGTGCAATTCACGAAGCTGGCGCGGTTAAGGCGCGACGGGCACAGCGTAAGGCTACCTCTGACTGGATGGCGATGGAACAACAACGGGGCATTTCCATTACCTCTACGGTGTTGCAATTTGAATACCAAGACTGTCAAATAAATTTATTAGACACGCCCGGACACCAAGATTTCAGTGAAGATACTTATCGCACCCTTGCTGCCGCCGATAATGCAGTGATGTTGGTTGATGCAGCAAAAGGTTTGGAACCCCAAACCCGCAAATTGTTTGAAGTGTGTAAGTTGCGGGGTATCCCGATCTTTACATTTATCAACAAGCTTGATCGCCCAGGAAGGGAACCTCTAGAACTGTTGGATGAAATTGAGCAAGAATTGGGATTGCAAACCTATGCAGTCAACTGGCCAATTGGTATGGGCGATCGCTTTAAAGGTATCTTTGATCGGCATCAGCAACAAATTCACTTGTTTGAACGCAGCGCCCACGGCAGCCGAGAAGCCCGTGATACCATAGTCGAGTTAGGTGATCCGAAAATAGAAGAACAGCTAGAACAAGACCTCTACTACCAACTGAAAAATGATTTAGAACTGTTAGAAGGAGTTGGCCCAGAGTTAGATTTGCAGCTGGTACACGAAGGCAAAATGACGCCTGTGTTCTTTGGTAGCGCCATGACTAACTTTGGGGTAGAGTTATTCCTCAAGTACTTCCTCGACTATGCCCTTAAACCCGGTTCTCATTACAGCAGTGTAGGTGAAGTTGCTCCTACATACCCGGAATTTTCAGGGTTTGTCTTCAAACTGCAAGCGAATATGGACCCGAAACACCGCGATCGCGTTGCATTTATCCGGGTCTGCACTGGTAAGTTTGAAAAAGATATGATGGTGAATCACGCCCGCATCGGTAAACCTATCCGTCTGTCTCGCCCGCAAAAACTTTTTGCTCAAGAGCGAGAATCGATTGATGTGGCTTATCCTGGCGATGTGATCGGTTTGAACAATCCTGGTGTTTTTGCGATCGGAGATACAATTTACACGGGACAAAAGCTCGAATATGAGGGAATTCCGTATTTTTCGCCGGAACTGTTTGCGTCTCTGAGGAATCCCAACCCCTCGAAGTCTAAACAATTCCAAAAAGGCGTTGCGGAATTGCGAGAAGAAGGTGCTGTGCAAATTATGTATTCAACTGATGAAGCCAAGCGCGATCCAATTTTGGCGGCGGTGGGTCAATTGCAATTCGAGGTAGTGCAGTTTCGCTTACAAAACGAGTATGGTGTAGAAACCATATTAGATTTATTGCCCTATAGTGTCGCCCGTTGGGTTGAAGGTGGTTGGGAAGCATTAGAAAAGGTGGGACGAATATTCAATACCACTACAGTTAAAGACAGCATGGGACGACCAGTGTTGCTATTCCGCAATGAATGGAATTGTCAACAATTACTGGGCGACCATCCAGAGTTAAAATTAAGCGCGATCGCTCCAGTATTTTCTAGTCAACAATCAGTGGAGAAATGAACAAGAATACAGAATCCAGAATTCAAAATTAGTCCTATAAAAGACACAACTGAATTCTGAACGGCAGTTGCTCATGGGGGAAACCCCCTTCTCTACGAGACGCTCCGCGTTGGCGGAAGGCTCTGGCAGAGAAGGCGCTAGCCTCTCCCTTTGGGGGAAGACAGCACTCCTGCTCTTGACTTTTGGATTCTTGCTTAATCATTCACTTGACAAGCAAAACTTGGGCGCGGTTGAGTTCCACGGCATCCGAGGTTCGCGCTTTTGCACAAACGTGGATCACATAGAAGAGATTGGAGTGCCAGAATTTGTATGCCTTCACATGCCAAATCGTCTTTGGAGGCTGGTTTAATTGCCCTCAAGCAGGGAAATTACCAAACAGCGATCGCTCAACTAGAACCTATTGCTAGTAGCCAAAGCAATGGGACTGCTAGCTTACAAGCCCAGGTTGGTTTAGTAATGGCTTATGCTCGCAGTGGCGAAGCCTCCAAAGCGATCGCTATTTCCCAAAATCTCATTGAGAGTAACAATCCGCAAGTTCAAGAGTGGGCAACACGCGCTCTCGAACACCTAACAAAACGTAAAAAACGCGATCAAGAATCAAAAAATGTCGAAACTGGGTTTGTTGCTTTTGATAATTCAACTCCAGATTCTCCCCTAGTTACCCCCCCGGGAACTTCTACATTAGAGGAACAGCCAAAAGAAAAAGATCAAGTAATAGAACCCAAGAGCGATGACACCTCGCCGATGCTGCCACTAAGTAAACTCAAAGCTACAATAGCGACACCACCACCGCCTCCACCACCTAGTGTCCCTCTAAGCGGTTTTATGGGTTCCGTAACCCGCACCCAAGCTAAATTATTCGGCGTTATTTATTGGCGACAAGCACAACGCGCCAAAGCATGGCAACCCCTACGGAAACCGAAATTAATTCCTTTGCGGTTGCTGACAGCAGGAACATTCATTGCCCTGTTTTGCGTGATTCGAGAAATCCTCAAGTTAGCATTTGGATTCATCAACCAGACTTTAGTTAAACTACCTTATCTGGAACCATTGCAGTTTTTATACCGCGACCCTACTCAACCGTTGCTAATACTATTGGTGATTTTAATCGGAGTATCGCCTTGGTTGCTGGATATGCTATTGGCGAACTTGTATGGTCAGCGAGAATTTCCCAAAGATGTATTGAATGCCCATAGCCGCGAAGCTGTTCGGGTGCTACAACGTTGTTGCCAACAGAGGCACTGGCCGTTACCCAAACTGCGGATTTTACCAATGGCTGCACCAATTATTCTGACCTATGGTAGTTTACCACGTAATGCCAGGATTGTTGTAAGTCAAGGGTTATTAGAGCAACTAGCTGATGATGAAATCGCCATTATTTACGCCACACAGCTAGGGCATATTGCTCACTGGGATTTTGCTGTGATGTCTTTGTTGCTGCTCGTAACATTACCAACTCATAAGCTATATCAGCAAGTGTCGGAGTTGGGAGGCAAAATATCAGGTATTTGGCGCTGGCCGGTGACAATTTTGGCTAGTCTCGTTTATGGAGTTTGGTGTTTACTGACTGGGACTGCATTGTGGTTGTCGCGGTTGCGGCTTTATTATAGCGATCGCGTCGCATCGGAAATCACTGGTAATCCCAATGCTCTGATTCGCGCTTTACTCAAAATTGCTATTGGCATTGCAGCTGATATCCAAAAACAGGAACAGACCAGTTGGCAACTAGAAAGCTTAAATCTCCTGACACCAGTCAGCCACCAACAGAGCCTTTCTTTGGGAACTATTGCCAGCAATCTATCTTTTGAAGCCTTTTTGAAGTGGGATACTGCCAATCCCTATCGCCAATGGTTTACGATAAATAATAGTCATCCCTTGATGGGCGATCGCATCGAACGCCTCTGCCAAATAGCCCGTCACTGGCATCTAGACACCGAACTACACTTTGCAAGCGAACCATCAAAGGTTAGACGTCAGTCTTTCTTATTACAAATCGCTCCCTGGTTAGGAATTCCTTTAGGGGTTTTGTTTGCAGCTTTAGTTTGGCTAACTTGGCAACTAGCATTCACACTCAAGTTTTTAAATCTAAAGTGGATATATGAAGATTGGTCTTTCATTACAGGCTGCCTTCTGATTGGCTTTAGCATCGGTACAGTGATGCGGATTAATTCTTTTTTCCCCGATATTAAACCTGCCACTGTGCAAACTGACGATTACTTACCCAACCTGTTAGCTGACCCTTCTGCCTTACCAATTGATAGCATCAGCGTGCGGCTTGTAGGTAAATTATTAGGTCGTCAAGGTACTAGCAACTCCCTAGCGCAAGATTTAATCCTTCAATCCAGCGCAGGTTTAGTAAAATTACACCACGTTTCTTGGCTAGGACAGCCAGTTAATCACCAGGATCTAATCGGTAGGCAAATTATCGTTACAGGTTGGTTCCGTCGAGGAGCAACACCTTGGATCGATATCCAAACTCTAGAAACTCAAAGTGGTAAAGCTATTCATAGCCCCCATCCCATTTGGTCTACTTTTTTGGCAGTTGCAGCACAGGCTTGGGGCGCATACGTTTTTCTCACTGGTTAGTCATTGGTCATTGGTCATTGGTAATTAGTCATTAGCAAGGGACAAAGGACAAAGGACAAATTGAAATGTAAAGAAAAGTTGCAGGTTTTCTTTAAAAGTGTTACATTTATTTACACAAACAATAGCAGCCGATGTAACTCAGCGCTACAGCTTAGTTATCAATTGGCGTGCTTTCCCCCGCTCCATACCTTTTTATCCTCCTAACACAGCAGGAAATTAACCAGCCATCGGCTGGTTTTTGTTTCAAAATATGCCCCCATGAATAAAAAAATGTGTTTTATGTTACGATGCAATAATACTAACGTCGGAAATGTATGCGCTAAACTAGCTACGTAGAAAATACCGTGGTAATGTAAGGAATGGTATTAGATTCTGCGAAAAAGGCATGGAAGAAAGCGTGTACTTTAGCAGGCAATAGGCTATTAAATTTACAATTCTTAGAATTAAGGTGTTATTAGCTCACCATAGTGTGGGCCTTTGGATTAAACAAGCTTGATCCCGACGAAAAACTGTATTGTTGTATAAGTTAACAGTTTCGAGCAAAAAAATTGGTTGATGGCAGTCTTGGTCAATAGCATCTATTTAATTAAAAGCCAAAGCCAAGTTATTGTTTTCTTGCCTTGCCATGTTCATTTAACTCTGGAGGTATAGTTCATGTCCATTCGCCTATATATAGGTAATTTGCCTAAAGAAGAAATAGATCGTCAGGATCTGCAAGCAGTTTTTGCAGCAGAAGGTGATGCTGTAACTACTAAATTAATTAAAGACCGTAAAACTGGCAAATGCCGTGGTTTCGGTTTTCTTACAGTCAACAACGACGAGCAAGCTGACGAAATTATTGAAAAATATAATGGCCAGATGTTCAAAGATACTCCTATTAAGCTAGAGAAAGCATTACCTCGGACAAAAGGTGATGAAGGCGAGGAGCAAGCTCCAAAACCAGTTACTGCTGCTAGTAGTACCCCCACTCCTATGCCTACTAGAGAAGGTAGCCGCCGCGAGAAAAGCTCTAAGAAGCCTCGCCGTGGCTCAGGTGGCGGCGGAGCTTCTCGTGAAAGCAGCACCACAACCACCGATTCAGACGCTATTCGTCCAGATCCTCGTTGGGCTTCGGAATTAGAAAAGCTGAAGCAGATGCTAGCTGCACAAACTACGAATTAATCCTTAAGGGAGAGAGATTAAAAATTAAAAATCAGAATTTTTTTTGGTTTTTAATTTTTAATTGTTGATAATTATCTAGCTGCTTAGTTTAATGAACTTGCAGCTAATTTTGTAAGTACGTAGGCGCAGCCAGCCGTAGGCATGGAATTGTCGAATCGTGGAGAATTGAGGGCTGAAATTTAAACGCAGAGGAACGCATTCGCATTAGCGAAGCGGTAGCGACGTTAGGAGCGTCAGCGTCTCGTAGAGAAGGTAAGCGCAGAGGCACGCAGAGAATATGCTACAAAGCAATAAGATTTTTACTTAGAATAAAATTAAGTTTTTGTGATTAGACGCATTAAAAAAACTGGACGATAGGGATGCGATGCCTGCGGCGGGCTGCGCCTAAGCAGTAATTATCTAGATTTGACATATTATAGCTAGCTGATATGCCAAGGTGAACCGGAGGCGCGATTGCTCTAAAGATAATCTACACTCAAAGTGATACCGATCATTGGCAGCTTCTGTTATGTCCTCAACTCTAGATTCTTTGCCACCTGCGCTTGCTAAAATTGTCCAGCGCTTTCAACGCGCTTCCGAACCGAAGCGGCGCTACGAACAGCTAATCTGGTATGCTCAGAAGCTCAATGAGTTCCCAGAAGCTGATAAACTACCCGAAAATAAAGTTCCTGGTTGCGTGTCTCAAGTTTTTATCACCGCAGCTTTGGATGATGGTAAGGTTGTGTTTCAAGGCGATTCCGATTCTCAGTTAACCAAAGGATTAGTAGGTCTTCTGGTTGAAGGACTGCATGGACTAACGCCAAGTGAGATTGTGCAACTTACTCCAGATTTTATTCAAGAAACAGGTTTAAATGTTAACCTGACACCTTCCCGTGCTAATGGATTTTACAATATTTTTAAAACCATGCAAAAGAAAGCATTGGAATGTAAGTTAGATTTGCCTAGTTAAACTTGGTCATTTGTCATTGGTCATTAGCAAAAGACAACTGACAAATAAGGTACAACTACCAAAATTTAGTCTAATGTCAACAAATTTATTATCTACCTCTGCTGCTACTGGTTTTGGTGGAGTGGTTCAAGAATATCTCTGGAATTGGGAAAATCAGCAATTGCGCGTTGTATATGAAACCCTTGGTAAAGGTTCACCGCTATTGCTATTACCATCTTTCAGCAGTGTTTCGACGCGTTTGGAAGTAGGCGAACTTGCTAAGTTGCTAGCTCCGAATTTTCAAGTTGTGGCCATAGATTGGCCTGGATTTGGTGAATCTTCTCGTCCTAGCTTGAATTATCGACCGGAAATATATCAGCACTTTCTGGAAGATTTTGTCAAAGCTATTTTTAATACTCCCATTACTGTGGTAGCGGCGGGCCATGCTGCTAGTTACGTTTTACAATTAGCTGTTCAGCAGGCTGGTTTGTCAAAGATTGTATTGTTAGCTCCTACTTGGCGTGGGCCTTTGCCGACAATGGGGGCAAGTCAGCAAATAGCTGGCATGGTGAGAGAATTGGTGCGATCGCCTATACTTGGTCAAGCTCTCTACAAACTCAACACTACCCCATCCTTCTTAAGTTTGATGTACCGTCGTCATGTCTTTACTGACGCGGCTAAAATTACACCCAGTTTCATTGAGAAGAAGTGGCACACAACTCAACAACCAGGAGCGCGATTTGCATCTGCTGCCTTTGTAACTGGTAATCTCGATGCTGTACATGAACAATCTGATTTTCTGGAACTTGTGCAGTCTTTAACTGTACCCCTCATGGTAGTAATTGGGGAATCTAGCCCCCCCAAATCACGAGAAGAAATGAATGCTTTGGTAGCCTTACCAGGAGTGAGAAGCGTTGTTATCCCTGGTTCTTTGGGACTACATGAAGAATACCCAGCAGTTGTTTTAGAAGCAGTTCAAGATTTTTTGTTCTCCTCAGAAAATTAAATCGTCGCACCAAGACGCAAAGAATCGTTTTGCACCTTGGTGCGAGATTAAGATTAGTTCAAGCTACTACGAGTAAGTTTTTGCAAGCGAGAAAGAGAAAGCGCCAGTAAACCGACTATACCAAGACCAAGAACAGTTGATGACTCAGGCACTGCCTTGACTTCAAAATCAAAATTGAAAGTGCCAGACTCTTTAAAGGGAATACGGTGATTATCAGTGCCTAAATCCACTAATTTGAATGATGCAGAGTAAGTTCCCAGTGGTGCAGCAGCATCAGTTGAAAAGGTAGGAGTGAACGAAAAATTATCACCACTGCCGATTGTGTAGATATCGCCTACTGACTTGAGAATATCAACGCCTGCTGAATCACCAATATTCAATCCACTGCTAATTGAGGCTAATTGTAAACCAATATTTGCACCCTCAAGAGACGACTGCCAACGACCATTAGAGCTATTGAACAAATACTGGTTGTCTAATTCTTTTGAAGTTTTTAGAGACGCTAGAGCTTCTATTGTCAGATTACTATATTCCTTATCTGTTGGAGTACTAATCAAGCGACCAGTATAAAACCCTGTGCCAGGTAATAATGTTAGCGGTGGTTGTTCTGAGTAAGACTCAGGAATTCGGTTATTTGTATTGGTTGGGTTAATAGTTGGGTTATCTAAAGAACCTGAGTAGCTATAAGTACCAATGCCGTGGAAATGGCTAGATTCAGGCGTGTCTTCATTCCTGTGTGCAAAGAGAAGGGTCAAACGATTGTAGTTAGGGTTCTCCAATCCTGCGTATGTCCCTGTAGAGAGAACCTCCAAACCATCTAACCCAATGTAAAAGCCCGTTTCATCCGAATGATTATGAGTATCATCACCTTGTGCCGGGGCTATTGCGGTAGATAAAACCAACGGCGCAACGACCAAAAACCTGACTGCAAGAGACGCAGATGCTTGTCCTGCTTGAGTTAATTGCTTTCTCAAGCCGGTAGTGTTTTTTGAAACCACCACGCTACTCCATCAAAGTATAATTTTTTCTTTAAGATAATGATTATCATTATGATAGTAAGATTGTCAAGCTACTAATCTGCGACTTACCGCAGGGTGTTAACTTGTATGCAATATTGCCAGCCAACTTTTAAATATCTATTACTTATTACAGATGCATAGAAATAAAATGTTTGGTTATTAAATTATGTGATTATTTTCCTGAAACCCAAAATAATAGTAAGTTCGCACAAAAAAAATATAAAAAGATTTATCATAGGCGATAATGATTATCCATAAGGTGAGACAAGAGGAATTTAGAGTATGGTGGCTGACGTAATCAACAATTCAGTTCCCGTTACTGTTCTGACTGGCTATTTGGGAGCAGGTAAAACGACTCTACTCAATCACATCCTCACCTACGAACACGGCAAAAAAGTTGCTGTGATTGTCAATGAATTTGGGGAAGTGGGTATTGATAATCAATTGATTATCGATGCAGATGAAGAAATTTTTGAAATGAATAATGGCTGTATCTGTTGTACAGTGCGCGGCGATTTAATTCGCATCATTGGCAATTTGATGAAGCGGCGCGATAAATTTGACCATTTAGTAATTGAAACAACTGGATTAGCCGATCCTGCACCAGTGATTCAGACATTTTTTGTTGATGAAGATTTACAAAGCCAACTGTCTTTAGATGCGGTGGTGACAGTCGTAGATGCCAAGCACATCTCGCAGCACTGGGATGCAGACGAAGCACAAGAACAGATTGCCTTTGCGGATGTAATTTTACTTAATAAAACAGATTTGGTAGCGCCAGAAGAGTTGGATGAATTAGAAAAACGGATTCGGGCGATGAATGCGATCGCAAAAATTCACCGTACCCAAAATTCTGAATTAGGGATGGATGCTTTATTAGGTGTAAAAGCCTTTGATTTAGATCGTGCATTAGAAATTGATCCAGATTTCTTAGGCGAAGATGCCCACGTACACGATGAAAGCGTCTTTTCTGTAGCTTTAGTAGAAGCAGGTGCAGTTGATGGAGAAAAATTAAACACTTGGCTTTCTGAGTTACTGCGTACCCAAGGCCCAGATATTTTTCGGATGAAAGGCATTTTAAATATTGCTGGAGAAGATAATCGATTTGTATTCCAAGGAGTACACATGATATTTGATGGCAAACCCGATCGTCCCTGGAAACCAAGTGAAACCCCTAAAAACGAATTAGTCTTCATTGGTCGCAACCTTGATGCAGCCCAACTCAAGCAAGATTTTCTCGCTTGTCTAGTATAGAAAACGAGTTAGCAGTTAGGAATGATGATTGATGAGTTAAAAATTCCTAACTTCTAACTCCTAATACCAAATTATTGTGAAGGTACATGAAACAGGAGAAGAGTGAAATAATTGCCGAGCAAAGGTTTTAGCTTTCTCATTCTATGCAACTTTATACAAAATACAAAATTGGTATAAACCAGAAAAAGCTGCAAAATAACACACCTTGAAAGGACTAGTCCTACTGTTGTGACTTGAAGAAGATTTTGGAAAGGTTGTCCAACTTACCTAGCAAAAACCTCCAAAAAATAGCAAAAAAAAAGTAAGAGAAAAGTTGACGAGGAGTAATATTAATAGGAGTTGAATTCTTATTTTTAGTTTCTTGGATTTGTGTCCACTTTCTTATTACATTTTTGTGATAATATCCATTTTGTTCTTCCAAATGAAGGATGGCTTTATTCTTCCCTTTTTGGTGTTTTTATAATCATATGTCTAACCAAACGTCTAAGCGTCTTAAGCAAAATGCTGAAAGAATTATGCAGAGGTGGGAAGAGCGGGCGCGTGATGAAGTTGGTGCATCAATACATCAGGACTCTCTGATGCTACAAAATTCGCTACCTGAGTATCTAGAGCAATTGGTGGATGAACTGTCAACGAAGATTGAAAGGACACCAGCCAGAATAAAAACCGATAAACTAGAAAGCACTCGGATTGGGAAAAAGCATGGACATGAGCGGGCGAGTTATGCCGACTACTCGATGACTCAAGTGATTTTTGAGTACCACATTCTCCGTCAGGTCATATTTGAAATTTTAGAAGAAGAAGCGGCTTTGGAGGTGAGGGAACGAGATATTATCATCGATTCCATTGAGCAAGCCGTTAACGATGCGGCGACTCAATTTTCCCACACGCTGCGAGATATTCAAGAATTATTTATGGTGACACTGACCCACGATCTTAGAAACCCACTCAATGTCATAAAAATGGGTACTCACCTGACTCTGCGTCGGCTTGAACAAGGAGACACTCATGCGAGTATCGCGGCGAAAATGCTAAAAGCAGTCGAGCGTTTGAATTCGATGATTCAAAATCTGCTCGATGCTAGTCGGCTGCGGGCAGGTCAGAGCTTAAAGTTTGAATTTGAAGAATGCAGTTTAGACAGCCTTGTTCAAGACGTAGTAGAGGACTTAAACTTTGCTTATGGAGAGCGGTTTATTGTAGTTTCTGATACTGCTATCAGGAGCAATTGCAGCCGTAAAGAGATACGACGGGTAATTGAAAACTTAGCTATTAACGCCGTGAAGTATGGTGCTGCTGATACACCAATTACACTCACACTTGAGCAAATTGAAACGCATATCAGCCTGACCATCCACAACGAAGGTAATCCGATTTCTTCAGAAGCTCAATCAATCTTATTTCAACAATTTCGTCGAACCATCGCTGCTGAGGATCAAACAGGATGGGGGTTAGGATTATTTTTAGCAAAGAGTATTATTGAGGCGCATCAGGGGACGATTGAAGTTGAAAGTGCCGAGGGCAAGGGGACAAGCTTTATCGTTAAGTTGCCTAAATTTTGAGCAGGTAATGTCTGTCTCTTCTTACAACTTTATCTTGGAAGCTCTATTCTATGCAGCTTCATATTAAATTGGTATAACTTATAACTCCTAACTTATGTATAAAATATGAACTCCACAACCAGTAAATCTAAAGAGTTTGAACAACACTATTCGGGGACACTTTCAGATTATGTAACTGCGATCGCTTGGTCGCCACAAGGTAAAACTTTAGCAGCAACTTCCGCCGCCGGCGAAGTAGTTCTGTGGAATGATGGCGAACTCACAACTTTACAAACTGGTAACGGTAAATCAGTAGACTGTCTCGCATTTTCCCCAGATGGAAAATTTTTAGCGGTTGGTGGACAAGATGGACAGGTAAAAATTTGGCGCGATACTGAATTAATCGCCACCTTGGAAAATGCCCCTGCATGGGTTGACAAGTTAGCTTGGAATTACACCAGTAACCAACTAGCTTTTAGCTTGGGGCGTTATGTCCAAGTTTGGGATGCAGATACTCGTGAAATTGTCGTAACGCTGAATTTCGACAACTCTTCAGTATTGGGTATAGATTGGCGCATTGACGGACAATACTTAGCCATTAGTGGTTATAAGGGAGTCAAAATTTGGCATAGTCAAAACTGGGATGAAGAACCATACAACCTAGATATGACTACTGTCAGTGTAGCGATGGCTTGGTCGCCCGATGGCAAATACCTCGCTTCTGGCAACATGGATCGTAGTGTCACCGTTTTAGAATGGAACAACCCCGACCCTTGGGTAATGCGTGGCTTCCCTGGTAAAATTCGCCAATTGGCATGGTCAGAAGCTACTACAAAACTGGGTGCGCCAATACTGGCATCTTCTAGCGTTGAAGGTATTGTGGTTTGGGAAAAGCTAGAGGATGATTCTTTAGGTTGGGAAGCGCGAGTATTAACTAATCATGTGGGTGTGATCAATGCGATCGCCTTTGCACCTAAAAGCTTCCTGCTCGCTTCTGCTGCTGCTGACGGTTGGTTGTGTTTGTGGAACAAAGCCAAAGAAGTATCCCAAATTATCACAGGTGTCTCAGCAGGATTTTCCACCCTAGCTTGGCATCCCCAAGGCAAGTTACTGGCCGCAGGGGGTGAACAGGGCGAATTACTTGTATGGTCGAAGGTTTTGCGGGGTCAAGGATTTGGGCGTAGTTAAGCAATACTTGGTAATTAAAATTGAAGGTGGGCAATTTATTAGCTATGCTGTATCAGCAAAGCTATCTTTGTGTGAATTATGAACATAGTCAAACTGATTTTACTTGCCTGTCCCGCATTTCTAGTATCCATGCTGCTGGTAGTCAATCCAGCACACGCATCCAGCCTGAAATCTGAATATGCTACACAAATTATTACGGTAGCATCTACACAACAAATTCCTGAACTGGCAACACCAAAGTTTAATCAAACATCTAATCCGATTATTGATCAACTTGGTTGCAATTGTGCCAACTGTGTTCAGTCTAAATTTCAGTCCCTACAAGGCAAGCTGCCATCTGTTGGTTTTTAATAAACTTAGGAATTATGAATATTGTAGGGGCACAGCATTGCTGTGCCCTTATTAATTTTATGAGCTTTTTGTCCGTGGCGATCGCCCACGGCACACACTTGTTGCGGCATGATTATTTATGATATTCGCTAAAGGTCACGCCTGAAAAACGAAGTAGGAAAGTTGTTAGGTAAATTCTTAGATACGGAGAAAACTGCTGGTAAGTCAGTAAAGTTGGTGCGATTGGCATCTGCACCCAAGCTGTTAAGCTCTTGTTAAAAGAGCTAGTCTGGGGATTAGAAAACTTGCTAGAGTGAACAGAGTTAGCCTTAATGTCTAATCCCCAAAACCTATACATCTCATGGATTTTGCTAATATTGCATCCCAGCTAAACGCTGGAACGATTTTGCCAGAGGGGATTGTTATTCTCACCCTCTTGGGGGTTTTGATTGTTGATTTGATTTTGGGGCGTACATCCGCGCGCTGGATTGGATATCTAGCGATCGCAGGTTTATTTGCTTCGATTGTCGCCCTATATTTTCAATGGGACTCTCCTAATCCCATTGGTTTTACCGGTAGCTTTAATAGTGATGACCTGAGTATCGTCTTTCGCGGTATTATTGCCTTGTCTGCGATCGCGACTATACTAATGTCAATTCGCTACGTTGAGCAGAGCGGCACCGCTTTAGCCGAATTCATCGCTATTTTGCTGAGTGCTACTTTGGGAGGGATGTTTTTATCCGGGGCTAGTGAGTTGGTGATGATTTTCATCTCCCTAGAAACCCTGAGTATTTCCTCTTACTTATTAACAGGTTATACCAAGCGTGACCCCCGCTCCAATGAAGCGGCGCTGAAATACTTGTTAATTGGAGCTTCCAGTACAGCAATCTTTTTGTACGGTGTATCACTGCTGTATGGACTATCTGGAGGACAAACTGAACTAAGTGCGATCGCTAATGGCATTGCCACAGCTAAAGTCGGACAATCTTTAGGTTTAGTGATTGCCCTGGTTTTTGCGATCGCAGGTATTGGCTTCAAAATCTCCGCCGCACCCTTCCACCAGTGGACACCAGACGTTTACGAAGGCGCTCCTACCCCAGTAATCGCTTTTTTATCTGTAGGTTCCAAAGCAGCTGGGTTTGCCCTAGCCATCCGCTTGCTAACAACAGCCTTCCCTCTTGTTGCTGATGAGTGGAGATTTGTCTTCACTGCTCTGGCCGTTCTTAGTATGATCTTGGGTAACGTAGTCGCCCTAGCTCAAACCAGCATGAAACGGATGCTAGCTTATTCATCCATTGCCCAAGCTGGGTTTGTGATGATTGGCTTAATTGCTGGTACACAAGCAGGGTATGCCAGTATGATATTTTACCTACTGGTTTACCTGTTCATGAACCTGTGTGGCTTTACCTGCATCATCTTATTCTCACTGCGGACAGGAACCGACCAGATTGCCGAATACTCTGGCTTATATCAAAAAGACCCACTCCTAACACTGGGATTGAGTATCTCCCTGCTTTCCCTGGGTGGTATTCCACCGTTGGCTGGATTTTTCGGCAAGATTTACTTATTCTGGGCTGGTTGGCAAGCAGGTCTTTATTGGTTAGTCTTGTTGGGCTTAGTTACCACTGTCGTCTCCATCTACTACTACATTCGTGTAGTTAAAATGATGGTAGTCAAAGAACCCCATGAAATGTCCGACTCGGTGAAGAATTATCCACAAGTGCGTTGGGATTTGCCTGGGCTAAGACCTTTGCAGGTCGGGTTGGTGGTAACATTAATTGCCACTTCCATAGCAGGAATTTTGTCAAATCCACTGTTTACATTGGCGAACAATTCCATCTCCAATACCCCAAGTTTACAAGCAACAATCAACACTAATGTAAAAGCAGAAAATCCACTGCTTTTACCAAAGTTAGATTCGGTTAGTCAGTCTCAAACCTCAGTTGATTCTACTGCCAAGATTTAACCGATTCTCCTCTAAAGTTTGTATTTAAAGAAACGCCTGTCTGCTAATGAGCAGACAGGCGTTTGTTATATCTTTTAACTAACATATAATCCAATACACTTATGTTAAGCATTTATTTCTTTTCTTTGCTTCCTTCTCTTCTCTACAAGAGGCTGCGCCAACGAGACGCTGCGCGAAGGAAAGAAACAAGAAAGAAATATATAATTTTCATAAATGATTTAGGGCTGCTATATATAAATAGAACTATTGCTAATAACTCATGATTATATTAATTTTGATAAAAATACTAAAGTAGTAATTAAACTTTATGAGACTGAGCTAATAGGTATCTTAATTACAAATTCTGCACCTTCTCCTGGAACAGAAAAACAGTTAAGTTGTCCGTTATGTCTTTCAACTATAATCTGATAGCTTATATATAGTCCTAGCCCAGTACCTTTGCCTACAGCTTTAGTAGTGAAAAACGGATCAAATAGCTTTGAGTGAATTTGTTCATTTATCCCCAAACCATTATCAGCAATACTAACCATTATCCATTTTTCATCGATTACCTCAGTTTTAATTTCAATTTGGGGATTATTCTTTGTCAGTGTTTGATTGCCAGTAGTTCGTAGATTGACTTCTAAAGGCTGGCCATTGACCGCCGACACCTCCAGTGCATCAAGCGCATTAACAAGAATATTCATAAATACTTGGTTAAGCTCGCCAGGGTAACAAGTTACATTGGGTAGTTGACTATATTTTTTGATTACTTTGATTTCTGGGTACTCATCCCTAGCTTGCAGCCGATGCTTCAAAATCATTAAAGTACTATCAATTCCCTCATGGATATTGACTTGCTTAAGTTGTGCTTCATCAAGTCTCGAAAAATTACGTAGTGATTTAACAATTTCTTGAATGCGCTCTGTTCCTACTGTCATTGACTCGAAAAGTCTAGTTATGTCTTGAAACAGAAAATCTAAGTCTATTTCTTCTACTTGCTCTTGGATTTCTGGAGGAGTATTTGGAAAAACCTGTTGATACACTTGCACTAATTTCAGTAAATCCTGAGTATATTTATGGGCGTGGTAAAGGTTGCCATAAATAAAACTGACAGGGTTATTAATTTCATGGGCAATACCAGCGACCATCTGACCTAAGCTAGACATCTTCTCAGCCTGGATAAGCTTGGTTTGGGTAAGTTGTAGTTCGTTTAATGTTTCTTGTAAAGCAGTTGTACGTTCTTCAACCCGAATTTCTAGCTTTTGATTCGCTTTCTTGAGCGCTTCCTCCGCCTGTTTTCGTTTCTGAACTTCTTTTGCTAACTCATCAATTTTCTCGTTCAGAAGGACGAAATTACTGCTGGCTAAAGCTCTGTTTTCCAAGCGTAAGAGAATTAAAGCTGAAGATTCAGGAGACCAAGGTTGAATAACGGCTCCTTGACTACGACATATTAAGGTTTGTCCATCATTCTTTCGTAAAGTCAAGGAGCCAATAACCATTGTTCTGCTACTTGAACAAGCTTGCAGGTACTTTACAACATCGTTAGCAGACTCAGTTACAAATTCAAGAAGCATTCTTCCCCGCAGTTCCTGACGGCGTAATCCCAGCATATCTGCTACTGGTTGATTGGTAGCCAAAAGCTGACCCTCACTACTCACCAGGAGTAAAGGTTCTGGTAAAACTCTGGCAAATTCAAGAAATTGTTCAGGGGTCATGGGGCTTTCAATTTCAGGGTTCGACTTTACTTTACATATCTGCGCTCAAGCTTGTATTCTGTGCTTGATATAGTGGTGAAGAGTTTACACAGACTCTAGTCCTCTAAAATATTCTCGACCTTCTGCATCTTCTGCCTCCTCTGTAAGTTTTAAGTAAACAATAACTCTACATCCAGAAGCACCCTGTGCTATTGTCTCTTGCAATTCTACTTTCGCATATCCCAGATTATTAGCTGCGATCGTCCCAAAGACGTTTGAAGTCATCATACACATAGCAGGGCGATCAAGCACTTTTTCGGCAAATGGACAGACACGGTTGCCAAAGATAATTTTTTCATTATCCTCCTCAATGACATAAAAATCGCCTTGAATTCGTTTTTTTATATCAATTAAGACATCAGCGACCTGCTTACGAGAAAGATTTGAGACTTCCAGGGCAGATTTGTAATCTTGGTTGAGTTGGCTAGCCATCCTTTCACCAACTACGCTAATAAATCCAGAAGCTTCTTCTAAGCCAACTACATCCTGCAAAGTGCCAGATAATTCTCTGATTAATGTACGTAAAAATATATCGCGTTCTAAAGAAAGATTAAGCGTAGGTATTGAGCGGTTAAGTGCATTGGTCATAAATTTTGAGAATACAATTTTGGAGCTACAGTTCTAGAGTTCCCCAAAATGCTTCTAAAATAACTGCTTAATCTCTTTTTTTAGAGAATTTGATGCTTGCTTTTGTTTCTAATGAATGGAAATGGTCATCATAAATTTTGAACCTTATTGGGTTAAAGCTTGATCCTCTCTAGCCCTCCTTTCTTAGGAGAGAATTAAATGAGGGCCAGCCTTTTTAAAGGGAGCCAGCGCGGTTTTTTTGGTTTCCACAGAGAAGCGACTGGCGTGGGTTGGAAGTCGGGGTAAAACATTACAAACTACGCATAAATCTGCCTGCTCGCAATCAAGCTTAAACATAAATTTATTTATATGGATAGGTGTTTTTTCTATGATTTTTCAATTGGAAGCTTAATAATAAACTCTGAACCTTGTCCGGGTGCTGAATTTACCTCCAAAGTCCCACCATGTTTTTCGACAACAATTTGACGAGCAATTGATAATCCTAACCCTGTGCCTTGGCCTACAGGCTTAGTGGTAAATAAATGGTCAAAAATTTTTTGCTGCACATCAGTCGGCATTCCCACCCCATTATCTTTAATACAAATCAGAATGTGATTTTTGTTTTCGCTAAGGCTAGTCTGAATCAAAACTTGGTTGGGATTTGCTTCGATTTCAATATAGGTGCGTCCTACATTAGACTCCTCTAAAGCATCAATAGCATTAGCTAATAAATTCATAAATACCTGATTTAGCTGTCCGATAAAACATTCTAATTCTGGCAAATTATCGTAATCTCTAATTATCTGAATATCAGGGCGATCCTCGGATGCTTTTAATCGGTGTTTAAGAATCATGATTGTACTATCGATGCCATCATGAATGTTGCAAAAAACTTTGCGATCGCTATCTGCGCGAGAAAAGGTTCTCAGACTCGTACTAATGTTACGAATGCGCTGAACACCCTCTTTCATTGAAGAAATTAAATTAGGTAGATCGGCAAGGATATACTTCAAATCTATCGCTGTAATTTCCTCTTGAATTTCTGAAACCGGATTAGGATAATGCTGCTGATAGAGGTTAATAATATTAATCATGTCTTGGAAATATGCTGAAGCGTGTCCGAGATTGCCATGAATGAAACCAACAGGATTATTAATTTCATGAGCAACTCCTGCTACTAATTGACCAAGAGCAGACATTTTTTCTGTCTGTACAAGCTGTAGTTGAGACTCTTGTAAGTCTTTTAATGCCCTAGACAACGCTCCTGTCCTTTCTGTAACTCGTTTTTCTAAAGTTTTTGTGAGATTTCGTAATTGAAGATGGGTTTTAATTCTAGCTAATAATTCTTCTTCATGAAAGGGCTTAGTAATGTAATCAACGGCTCCTATATTTAGTCCCTTTACTTTACTATCAGTGTCAGAATTGGCAGTCATAAAAATTACTGGAATATCACAAGTAGCTGAATTCTGTTTAAGTCTTTTACAGGTTTCAAACCCATCTATTCCAGGCATCATTACATCTAATAAAATTAAATCAGGTAATCTCCTCTCAACCTGTTTAATTGCCCTTTCTCCAGAGGTTTCTGTAGTAACTTCAAAACCTACTTTCGTTAATATATCAAAGACAATTTCTAAATTTGTTGTAGTATCATCTACTACTAAAATTGAATTGTCTTCTGGTACATAAAGCATTTGTATATTTTGCTTGTAATTCATGTATTTAAATTAATTTGGCTCCTTGTTGCTTGTTCAATATTCACCTTGTGATCGCAGCTAAGTCACCTCTATGTTATCAGTGGACTTACAGACGAATTTTTCGTCTGACAATCCTATAGTTCCCAAAACTCTGATAACAACAACATTTTTACGCTAAATTGTTCTATGTGATTGGGAGAGCGATCGCTACAGGATGGGAATAACCACTAAATCTTCACTTTTACTAGAGTGAAGCATCTTTTTTTATAAAGGCGATCGCTCTAAAATTAGTCATTATTACCGTTGTATTTTTATAAAAGTACCCCTAGCTCAGAAAAATATTGTGATGCCATAGGTTGACTTTTTAAGTTAGTCAATCGTATTTATTACTGAGCCAATAAAATCATAACTGTTATTATAAAAAATTTATAATTCAGGATAATTTCGGTTACTTTAATAAAAATATTGTTTAACAATAACTAGATAAGTTCTGAAATATTCATCTAGAAATCCTGCCTAGTGCTGAAAAAGATTTTAGATAAAATCCTGATAAAACTGGATTTTCACTCTTAGCATTTTTACAAAATCAAATTATAACCCTATGTATATTTACGCAACCATAATAGCAACGTAAATATAATTTACGTACTGTGAATGTGGGGTTATAGCGAACTTTTTTAAAATGTCTATGACAGGGTATTAAGAAATATACCGCCTTTCTTTTCATGTAGTTTATGTTCGTTGTGTTTAGCTAATAAGTTTTTTATGAAGCAATTACTTTACTCTGGTTTACACTGCCCATTTCCGTCCCAGATCAATAAGCACGTTGATGTTCTAGAAGAGTCAGCTCTTGAATGGGTACTTCACTTCAACCTTTTGTCCAAGGAATCAACTTATAAGCGTTTTTGCAAGTCAAAATTTTTCTTATTAGCTGCATCCGCTTATCCTGACAGTAATCTTGAAGAGCTTAAGATAGCAAGTGATTGGTTAAGCTGGGTATTTATTTGGGATGATCAATGTGATTTGTCAGATTTAGGAAAAAAACCTGAAGTTCTAAAGATTTTTCATAAAAGATTTCTAGAAATATTAAATGGGGCAGAAGTTACCAGTCAAGATATACCCCTTACTCTTGCTTTAAGTAACCTAAAAGAGAGGACACTCACAAGAGGAAGCTTAATATGGTTCCATCATTTCATCTGTAGCTTTGAGAAATGGTTACAGGGATGCATTGATGAAGCAAACATCCGTGCACAGGGAATCATACCAGATTTTGACACTTATATGCTGATACGTAAATCAAGTGTAGGCGTGGATGCTTTTCTAGCATTGACTGAATTTTGCCATAACTTGATGATTCCCGATTTTTTACGAAAACATGAAACACTTATCCAAATGCAATTTCTTACAGGACATATTATTGCCTGTTGTAATGATATTTTTTCTGCATCTAGAGAAATCTCAAGTGGCGATGTTAATAATTTAGTATTGGTACTGCATGAACAACTGAAAATTCCTCTAAATCAGGCAGTTAATCGTGTAACAGAGATTCACAATACAGCCGTCCAAACAATGATGGATTTAGAAACATCTATTCCAAAATTTGGAGAAGAAGTAGATGCTGAAGTTACAAAATTTATATTAGGAATGCACGCCTGGATACGTAGCAACCATGATTGGTATTCCCAAACAGGTCGTTACCAAAGTTTAGAAGGATTGGAACTAACACAAAATAAGAGGTGTTCTTGATTCTTAGTATAATTTCTGTAGAGGCAGTTTCTGAATTGCCTCTAGGATAGAAGGTTATGAATTGAATGTTTGCAAATTCATACTTAATTTTAGAAACGCTAAATCAGAATATGGTGAATTCCTAAGCTCGACTTTATCCGATTCAAAAAAATTAAATGCCATTACCCTATCTTCTTAAAACCCCCTCTCTGCTACAAAAGCTTCAATGGGTTACTGACCCTGTAGGCTATATGGAAAAGGCAAGTCAGCAATATCCCGACATTTTTACTGGTAAGATAATTGGTTTTGGTGACACTGTAGTATTTGTGAACCATCCCCAGGCAATTCAGGAAATTTTAACCAATGATAGAAAAAAATTTACAGCTGTTGGTGCGATCAACAGTATTACACAACCTCTCATAGGAGACTATTCAATTGTCACACTAGAGGGCGATCGCCACAAACGGCAGCGACAACTGCTCATGCCATCTTTTCATGGAGAACGTATCCAAGCTTACGGTCAGCTAATTTGTAATCTCACTGAACAAATCTTTAGTAAGTTACCTCTAGATAAGCCCTTTTTAGCTCGTAATTTAACACAGGAAATATCCCTAAGAGTCATATTGCAGACTGTCTTCGGTTTGTATGAGGGAGAGAGATTTCAACAATTTAAGCATCTGTTACCGTTGCTGATGGATGTTTTTCGCTCACCTTTGACTTCTATCTCATTTTTCTTCTCATCCTTGCAGAAAGATTTAGGAGCTTGGAGTCCTTGGGGAAAGTTTTTGCGCGATCGGCAGACAATTGATGAATTGCTCTATGCTGAAATCGCCGAACGCCGGCAACAACCAGATTCAGAATGCATTGATATCCTCTCCTTGCTGATATCATCTCGGGATGAAGCCGGCCAACTGATGACTGAGCAGGAATTGCACGATCAGTTGATGGTCTTGATACTTACTGGCTATGAAACTACGGCATCGGCAATGGCTTGGGGATTATACTGGATTCACCAAAAGCCTCTAGTCCGTGAAAAACTACTCCAAGAACTGGACACTCTTGGTGATTCCCCAGATCCCATGAGTATTTCGAGGCTGCCATATTTGGGTGCTGTCTGCAATGAAACCTTGCGAATCCACCCCGTTGTAATGTTCTCTTTTCCCAGAGTAGTACAAGAACCCGTCGAACTATTGGGACATTCTTTAGAGCCTGGGACTGTATTGCTTCCCAACATTTATCTTACTCATCAGCGTGAGGATTTATATCCTCAACCTAAGGAGTTTCAACCAGAGCGCTTTTTAAAACACCAATTTTCTCCCTATGAATTTCTGCCTTTTGGTGGCGGTGTCCGTCGTTGTCTTGGTGAAACTTTGGCTATATTTCAAATGAAGTTAGTATTAGCAACAGCCTTGTCACGCTATGAGTTTGCGTTAGTTGATCAACGACCAGAGCGACCTCAGCGCCGAGGTCTTACCCTTGCGCCGGCAGGTGGAGTTAAGATGGTAATTACAGGACGCCGTGTACGTCAAGAGCCTTTAGTGAATATGACAACTACACCCGTATACTAGTAGTTCGTTAGAGTTGTTTTAATAATTATAAAAACCCAGCTTTTCACCAAAGCTGGGTTTTTATAATTATTAGGTTGGGTAGAGTAAAACAAAACTCAAAAACTTGCAAATCTTAAGTTCCGCTCTGCTTAACCCAAATTTGTATCTTAATATAACTAGTACTAGCCTATATGGCTGACTGTTGCATCGGAATCTCAATTACGAACTCAGTCCCCTCTCCTAATGTAGAATTACAGTTTAAACTACCCTTGTGTTTGTCTACGACAATCTGATAGCTAATTGACAACCCTAACCCCGTTCCACTTCCTACCGACTTGGTGGTAAAAAATGGGTCAAAGATTTTTTGCTGCACAGCTTCTGTCATACCAGAACCGTTATCAGCAATCCGAATTATTACCGTATTGGAATCTGTTAGTTCAGTAAAAATACGAATTTTTCCTCTGTCTTTGATCATTTGTGTTTTGTCATTTACTAAAGACTGTTCTAAAGCATCGATTGCATTACTCAAGATATTCATGAATACCTGATTGAGTTGACCAGCGTAACAAGTAACTTCTCCCAGCTTTCCGTATTGTTTTATGACTTTAATCTCAGGGTAATCGCTTTTTTCCTTAAGTCGGTGCTGCAAAATCATTAAGGTATTGTCTATTCCTTCATGAATATCTACAGGCTTCATTTCAGATTCATCTAGACGTGAGAAGTTGCGTAAGCCTAAAACAATATCCCGGATACGGGAACTGCCTACGTTCATTGAATCTAGGATCTTTGGCAAGTCTTTTGCTAGAAAATCTATATCAATCTCCTTAGCTTTCTCCTCAACTAAAGGCAAAGGATGGGGGTATTCCTGCTGATAAACAGCTATCAAATCCAGTAAGTATTGGACATACTCATTAGCATAAGTAATATTGCCATGAATAAAGTTAATGGGGTTGTTTATTTCATGGGCTATTCCCGCAACCATCTCTCCCAACGAAGACATTTTTTCACTTTGAATCAATTGGGTTTGGGTACGTTGCAATTCTTCTAGAGTTTGTTGTAAGTGTTGATTTTTATCGTTGATTTCTTGCGTTCTTTTCTCGACTTTTTCTTCTAATGTATGACTGTATTTCTCTAAATGTTCTTTAGCTTGGGCTAAATTTTTGTAGAGAATAGCATTCTCTAGGGATATTGCTGCTTGGGTAGTGAGGAGTTTGATAACTTCTACGCGCTCGTGCGTAAATGCCCCTGTAGCCAGATTATTTTCTAGGTAAAGAATACCAATCAATTTGCCTTGATTGATAATAGGTATAGACAACAGACTCTTGGGTTCCTCACAGATAATATAGCTATCAGATGCTAAAAAATGAACGGACATTGCATCATCAATAACCAATATTTCTCTGGAACGTTTAACATAGTTGATCAAAGTAATAGGAACGTCGTAACTTGACTCTAGGTAAGTTGATGGGAACTCTGTGTAGGTATGCTCAAAGGTTGAACTTGAACAAACCGCTGTGACAGTTAATGCTAAGTTATCATCTTCACTCAAAATCAAAGCGCATTTAGAGGCTCCTGCATTCTCCATTACAACTTTCATTAAAGTAGAAAGTAGCCGCTCAATCTCGATTTCCCCAGAGAGTGCTTGAGATGCTTTAATGAATGCGGCTAAATCTAGAGAGTCAGAAATACTTGTCTTCGATCCAATCACAGTTTGTTGATTACTCAACGTAGAAAGAGATGTGCTGTTAAAAGAAGTGCTTTCCTCGCTGGAGTGAATACTCAGTTTTTCTTGCTGAAATATAGGAGCAAGTAATTGAGGATAACGTTTTGCTAAATCGTCAACCTTGGCTGACGCTCCCCAGCGAACGTAGCTATAATAGGCATCTGTAAGGTAGGTTTGGGCAATCTTATTTTTACCCCATTCTAAATAGAATTTGGCTGTAAGTTCTTGAGCTAGCGCTTCTTCATTAATATATTCATATTCTTTAGCAAGGAAGATAGCGCGATCGTAAAATTCTATTGCTTCAAGATATTCATCAGCAATCCGATACCTTTCAGCCTCTACAAGATAATATTTATGCAAATAATTCATCGGAGCATGATGTGCCCAATGCTGCATTTTTTCCTGATTCGCTTGAACCTTATCTAAAATGTACTTTTGCTCAGAACAAGATGCATTAGAATATACTGCTAGTCGTGCTAGTGAATCATAGAAGTAGAGCAGAGGAGTAACTAGCTGTCCTGTTCCACCATGTAAATATCTTTCTGCTAAAGTAGCATTTTCTAACGCTGAAGAATATTCCTGGAATAGGTAACACAGATGTAGTTTACTCACATAAAAATGGAAAATTCCCATTGCATCATTGGCTTCAAGCTGAAGCGGCAGCATTTTATCCTCATCGTAGAATTCACCAATTAAACAACAAGGATTTGCCACATTTCCTAACAAGTTAAAGATAGTCTGCCGATAAATAGTACTCCAGTTAAATATTGCTTCTTGCTTGATTTGCTTAATGGCATTGCTGTAGGTTGCCATCTCTATTTCCAGCCCTGTCAGTTCTTGACCAATAAAATATAAAGAGTAGGAATAAGCATTAAGACAATAGGCTGAAAATTCTAAATCTCCTGTTTCAATTCCAGCATAGTAAGCCTCCAACAAAGGTTTTAACATTACCCTAGTATGTTGCTTCCAATGCGAGATACTTGTATAAAATACCAGCATGATCTTAGCTTTAACTTCTTTAGCATTAAACTTATCCACTAAACTTGCGGCCAGTTTGCCAAATTGATAGCCAGACTCAATATCTCCTATTACTCCAGTGAGTATTAACCCATAACTTACATAGGCAAAAGCAGATAAAGGAGCATTACCATGTTGGAGTGATAATTTGATTTGTTTTAGAACAATCAGTGAAAACAGTTCAGGTGCAACTGCATAGGTAACAGAGGTTGCAGTCGATAATATACGCATTATTGCCAGAGGTTGGGGTTCTCTCATCTTTGCCAGATCAATTAAGTTCTCAATGGGCCTTCCATTTAGATTTGACGTTAATTCTGCCATTGCTAGCTGAATATCTGACTGGCTTGGATGTTCAGGAAACTCCACTCCCAAAAGTTTTAAAAAGGTTAATGCAGTATTTACAGCCTCTAGTGCTTGATTCTGCGCCCCATAAGCTAGAATTTTGACTTCATAAACTTTCACTTTTTCTAGTAGTGTTTCACGTGCCAACACCACCTCTGCTAATTCCTCCATCTGTTCAAAATTGCCAGCTAGGTATGCTGCCTCTGTCGCAGTTTCATATAAAGCCAGAGTAAGATCATGTTTGGTTTCCCAGCTATCAGCTGCTAGCAATTGAATACCAGTAGTTAAATAGTTAACCGCAGCTAGATAAGCTGTTGATGTTAAAGCTTTACGTCCAGCAATTAGATTCATCTGGGCCAGTTCATCTCGTTTAGCTTGATGAGAGATGAATTCTACTGCGATATTAAACTGGTTGACAAGCTCAAAAATCTTTTCTTCCTGTTCTGCTACTGGAATATTGTTCAATAACAGTAGTCCAATCTTTAAGTGAATTGGTTTTTTTTGTTCTTCGGGAATCAAAGAATAAGCGGCTTGCTGCACTCGGTCATGTACAAATTTATATTTAGGTAGCTGTAAATTAAAACTTGAAAATTGTGTAGATTCTATTCCATGAACAATAAATTCTTGATTAAGATTATCTTGTGAAAAGATGTTATAGTTTTCAGTTTGAGGGAAAACTAGCCCATCAAGTAATGCTTGCCACAAGTCTGATGCTGTATCTACTACAGATTTTTCATTGACGATCGCAAGAGTTTTTAAGTCAAATTGATTACCAATACAGGCAGCAAGTCTCAGAACTTTTTGGGTATTGATTGGCAACTTCTCTATTTGAAGTGCGATAAATTCTACTACATCATCTGTAAGAGCTAATTCTTTGACTTTTGAAATATCATACTGCCAATAACCAATATCAAAGTTTAATACAATTAGTCCATCATCATATAAAGACTTAAGGAATTGAACGGAAAAGAAGGGGTTGCCTTTAGTTTTGGCAAACACCATCTGGGTGAGAGGAACAGCAACTACTTCAGGGCAATTAAGGGTATCAGCAATTAGATAATTTAAATCACCCTGATTTAAAGGTGCTAGGGTGATTGTATTAATGTTTGCTCCTGCTTTTTGAACCTCCTGTAGTGTTAAAGAAAGTGGATGTGCCTTGGAAACTTCATTATCTCGATACGAACCGACTAATAAGAAACTTCCCTTTGCTTCACGCATATCTTCTATCTCTTCTGAAACAGAAGGCAAGGTCCTTTCAGACATTAATAATTGAATTAATTTCAAAGATGCCGTATCTGCCCATTGCAAGTCATCCAGAAAAATAACCAGGGGATGTTCTTTTGTTGTAAAAATTTGGATGAATTTTTGAAACAATAAATTGAAACGATTTTGGGCAGCACTACCAGAGATTTCTGTAACCGGAGGTTGCTTGCCAACAATCTGTTCAAGTTCAGGGATTACATCAATAATCACCTGAGTTTGTGTACCCAACCCCCGCAAAATTTTGGTTTTCCATTGTTGAATTTGGGCATCAGTTTCTGAGAGCAGTTGCCCGATTAAGTCCCGAAAAGCTTGCACCAATCCTGACAAGGGAATATCACGTTGAAACTGGTCAAATTTTCCTTTGATGAAGTAACTACGCTGCCGCACAATAGGTTTGTGGATTTCATTGACCACAGCAGTTTTGCCTATTCCAGAGGAACCCGCGACTAATATCATTTCTGTTGCCCCTTGTGTCACACGCTTAAAAGCAGCGAGTAAAGTTTCAACTTCACTTTGGCGACCATAGAGTTTTTCAGGGATTACGAAATGGTCTGAAATATCTTTAACGCCTAGTTCAAAGGGTGCAATATTTTTTGTTTCTTGCCACTGGCTTTGGCACATCTCCAAATCATGCTTTAATCCCAAAGCACTCTGATAGCGGTCTTCGGCATTTTTTGCCATCAGCTTGCTGATAATGTCAGACAAAATTAGTGGAATATTAGAGTTAATCCGATCGGCTTTTAGCGGTTGTTTAGCAATGTGAGAGTAAACTAACTCCATCGGATCTTTAGTTGTGAAGGGCAACTGTCCGGTGAGGAGTTGAAAGAAGGTGACACCGAGGGAATAAAAATCAGTGCGGTAGTCAATACCTCGGTTCATTCTCCCGGTTTGTTCTGGGGAAATGTAAGCTAGGGTGCCTTCTAAAACATTGGGATTGGTGACAAATTGGATTTCTCTTGGTAGCAGGGTGGCAATACTAAAGTCGATGAGTTTTATTTCATCTGTAGTAGGGTTGATCAAGATGTTGGCAGGCTTGATGTCTTTATGAATGATGCGATCGCGATGCAATCCCTCAAGGGTAGAAGCAATTTTAATGGCAATGTTGAAAAACTCATCTAGGGAAAACCTGTTTTCATCCTTCCCTTTGTCCTCCAGTCGCCAGTCTTGGAGGGAAATGCCACCAAAATCTTCCATCACTAGGACGTAGCTGTTACGGTAACTTTCTAAGCTATAGGTTTTGACTATGCCAGGAAGATCGAGGTTTTTGGCGATGATATATTGATTGCGGAACTGGGCAATTTCCGCGAACGTAGGATATTCATTTCGCATCAATTTGAGAACAACTGATTTTTGGTCTTGTTCTCTAATGCCACGATAAACTAGGGTTTTACTACCTAAGTAGATTTGCTCAGTGAGGCGATAGCCAGGAAACGCATATAATGTATCTAATACTACCAACATCGCAGACTATGCTCATAATTCTTGTTTCTATGGCTTAGTATTCCCATGCGAAGACTATCATTATCATGAAATAAGAATTTTTTTGTTTAGTTTGTATTTAAAAATTTAGTTTTTTCTTAAAGTTTTATCTTGGACTATGTAATTCTAGAAAAGGCTAATTTTGATATCAAGGCATAAGCTTGCTAAACATATTTTTAGCGAATTTTTCTGTGCTTTCGATTAGTGGAGTAGCTTTCAAGTAACGCAGATTGTAAATGTAGCAGACTACATAACAAAAAAGCCTGCCGTTCTCATTAGTTCAAGAGCAAACTGCGGCAGGTTTAGTGGGTTTAGGGATGCTTTGCTAGACTGTCAACCTCTTCTCTAACGAAGACGTTACGCGATCGGGGAATTCAAAATCTAAAGTTGATAAAGGTGGAGATAATTGCTAACTACTTTTCCAGTTTTTGAATTTTGTTGTCAACGATGATTTATCAACATAAGTATTTTTGAACTAACTATTTTTACCCGCTATTAATCAGACATCCGTTATTAGAAACGGAGTATTTTTGGCTGCGATAATAATGAGCACAAATGCTACTTGATTTTTTGTTTAATAAAGGTCACAACTTGAGTTAGCTGTTTCTTTAAGCCATCGATTTCAACTTGCATTTTGACAATTTTCTCGTTCAATGCATCAATTTCTGCGTTGGAGGCTCCTCCGGCGCTAGGAGTTGCGTTGCTTGCCGCCGTAGGCATCGCAGTATTTGTAGCACTAGGAGTTATTACTGTAGTATTGGCGACACTAGGCACTGCTACCGTAGCATTGGCAACACTAGAAGTTGCAACCGTGCTATTTTTGACGGCAACTGCTCCTACTGAGGCTAGTTCTGGGCGTGGCTGTTTCGCCTTGGTCATAGCTAACTTAATCGCGCCGATTAGTTGCTTCTGATCAAAAGGCTTACCCAAAAATTCAAAGTATTCAAAGGGTTCTGTGATTTTTTCAGTTACCTCTTCTTTGCGACCAGACATGATCACTAAAGGAATTTTTCTTAACTCCGGATCGGCTTGAACTTTCTGGAAAACCTCCCAACCACTCATTTTAGGCAACAGGAAATCCAGCATAATCAGGCTGAGTTTTTCCTGAAGAATAAAATTTAGTCCTTCCAAACCGTCTTTTGCTTCCAGTACCTCAAAATTGCCTGGAGGCAACATTTCTCGTACTTTCACCCTGACAACTGTAGTGTCATCGATAACTAAAATCTTGTTGCTTGCCACGACTGTTCGCTCTACAGAAACTTTAAGTGTAAATAGCGGCTTTGCCGATTGTCATTGAGAATTCCCCCACTATATACAAAATTTCTAGCAATTGGGGGATAGTATATTTCGGTATAAATGACACTGGTAGAGGTATTTTGCAAAACTTTTGCTTGTGTTCTTTTCAATTTGTGTCATGGTGATATTTAAGGCTTTAGCTTGGTTCTAGGGCATAAGGGGCATCGTGACTTAATTAAGAGTATCCTTGCCTCTGCCGATCCCTGCGCCTATTGTTATCTATCATTTGTTAATTGACAGACCGTTATCGTTACTCAATATCCGCATCTTGCCTGGATGTCTATGATTTCGTCACAACAAGCCGAACTAAAGTCTGAAATTAAGGGAATGCCTAGCTGGTTACGTCGCTCTATTGGCAAAGCCAGTGAAATCTCTACCGTACAACGGATTATTAAGCAGCGCCAAATTCACACGATTTGCGAAGAAGGGCGCTGTCCCAATCGGGGGGAATGCTATGCCCAAAAAACTGCAACTTTCTTACTAATGGGGCCTACTTGCACACGCTCTTGTGCTTTCTGTCAAGTAGATAAAGGTCATGCACCGATGGCTCTTGATTTAGAGGAACCCCAAAAGGTAGCACAGGCGGTGCAGCTTTTGGGATTGCGTTATGTGGTGCTGACTTCTGTAGCCCGTGATGACTTGCCCGATCAGGGCGCAGGTCACTTTGTAGAGACGATCGCAACTATCCGCCAGTTGAATCCAGAGACTCAAATTGAAGTGCTGACACCAGATTTTTGGGGTGGTGCTGGTATTGGGGAGTCAGGTCAATACCAGCGAATAGCGATGATTGTGAAAGCCAAACCTGCTTGTTTTAATCACAATATTGAGACAGTGCGACGGTTAACTGGGCCAGTGCGCCGGGGAGCCAAGTATGATCGCTCCCTCTCGGTACTGGCTATGGTCAAAGAAATCGATCTGACAACTCCCACCAAATCAGGTTTGATGCTGGGACACGGAGAAACACTTGATGAAGTTGTCGAAGCAATGGCTGATCTCAGGGCTGTGGGGTGCGATCGCTTAACTCTTGGGCAGTATATGCGTCCTTCTTTAGAACATCTGCCAGTCCAAAAATATTGGACTCCACAGGAATTCGATCAACTCGGCAGATTAGCATGGGAAATGGGATTTAACCATGTTCGTTCTGGGCCTCTGGTTCGCAGTTCCTATCATGCTGGAGAGGAGGGAGTAGGGAATGAGGAGTAGAAGCCGGGGATGAGGGAGCAGGAGAAGACAAGGGAGACAAGGGAGACAAGGGGACAAGAGGCGCTTGAAACAAGTCTTTCCCCTTGTCCCCAATTCTCCTTGTCCCCAAGTCCTCTTCCCAATGCCCCATACCCAGTCGCCACTCCCCAATTCTTAACTTCACACAAATATTCTTAAAGAATTTGAATATTTGGTACGCCAGTTTGGTATTTCTTAAAAAGTCGTGACATTAGGAGAATCGCATTATGACCGCTAAAACAAAGGATTCCGCAGTTGCCGACAGTGGAGCTAAACCTCCCTACGCCTTTCGCACAGGCTGGGCACTGTTATTGTTAGCTATCAATTTTGTGGTGGCAGCCTTCTATTTCCACATTATTGAATAGTGTAGAAGTGGAATGGTGCTGCTCAAATCGTTCCTTTGAATAAACCTTTGGGACGAATGAGCAGCACCAAAATCATGATTAACAGTGCTACACCTTGTTTGTACTGTGAACCCAGCCAAGGGGTACTGATTTCTTGGACGATGCCAATAATAAAAGCTGCTGCGATCGCACCGTAAGGGTTGCCTATCCCACCAAGAATTACTGAGGCAAATAATGGTAAAATTAAAAACCATCCCATATTTGGACGCACGGCTGTAATTAACCCATACATACTGCCGCCCAGTGAAGTAAGAGTGCCGGCAATTACCCAAGTCCAAAGAATTACTCGGTCAACATTAATACCTGAAACCCTGGCTAAGTCCAGATCGTCAGCAACTGCTCGCATCGCCTTACCAATTTTGGTATTTTGCAGCAAGTAATGCAGCGCCAAAATTGCTAGCACCGCTAACCCCAGTACCAATAATTGATTTTGCGGCACCTTTAAACCAAAGATGTCTAAAGCTGGCGTGACAGGTAAATTATAATTTTGGTTCTTGCCACCCCAGATAAAAATAATGCCATTGCGAAGAAATAAGGCAAGTCCGATAGAAATAATAATCAGCGTAGTAGAAGTAGCACGAATAGAGCGCATCTTTGACCACAGTAACTTTTCCGATAACAGCATTGCTGCTACTGTTCCTGCTGCTCCCAGGATCATCGACAGCCAAATATTGACTCCAATAGTGTTTATCAGCCAAGTCAGATAGGCTCCTAGAGTGAGAAAGTCACCATGAGCAAAGTTAGATAACCGTAAAATCCCGTAGGTAAGAGTGAGCCCGACTGCGGCTAAAGCAATAATGCTCCCAACCGCAATCCCGTTAACTATTAGTTGGGCAAATTGTGTATCCATAAGGCTTAAGTTGCTTTCAAAAATTTTAGATCCGTGGTTTATATAATAATTTTTTCGGATTAGCGGCTAAATTTAACATCATAAGTTATGGTTTATAACAACATAGGTTATGGTTTATAAATAAAAAAGAATTGTCCGCTAATATACATAGAATCCTTTTAGGATTTTTATGTAAAGCTAAACTTGTTCAGCGGTCTAGTTGACCATGCAGCAGTATTCAAGCTTACCAGACCAGAACTCACAGATATATGCAAGGCCAAAACCTTTGACAACAATTCAGCAACTTCGCGCCAAGTTGTGGCTGGAGAGCAGCTTGAACCAGTTGCAAAGTCGCCTTAGTGATTGTGTACTTTCTGCTTGTAACAATGTCCCGCAGGCAGAAGCCGCAGAAGCACAAATTCTCCAAACTGTAGTCAACGAGATTAACAGTGCTGTTCACAGCAGTAAGCTGGCGCTTACAGATTGTGCCGTAGGCATTGCTCTGTTTCAACCACAAGAAACTGTTGCCACAGTTTGCTATGTTTCTCGTTCTCCATCGCCAAACTCACAACCTTTATTTTTAGAAGTGCTGACAGCAGAAAAAAAGCTGCTGTTGAGATTGCAAGAGGTTATAGAACTCGAAGATTTGCAACAGCTTGAGAATCAGCAACCACCGAGCGCTTGGCGGTTAGCTGATGATTCTGGCAACGTCATGGGCTGGCTAATTATCGCCCTAGCACGCCTAAACTCTAATCGTGAGTCGCTCATAGAAAAATTACAAGCTCAACTCAGATCACAATTAATGGCAAGGTCTGCCAAACACTGTACTACAGCCTTAGTACAGCTTAGACAGATCCTGTCTTGGCAACAACGGTATCAACAGTTAAGTAAGTCTAATCAAGAATTGGAGCGCACCAACCAACTCAAAAATCAGTTTCTGGCAAACACCAGCCACGAAATTCGGACACCGCTAAGTTCTATGATTGGGTTTACCCACCTGCTTTTAGCTCAAGGGTACGAACCAACTAAAGAACGCCAGCAAGAGTATTTAAATATCATTCAGTCTAGCGGCAAGCACTTGCTAGCTCTGATAAATGATATTTTGGATCTTTCTAAAATTGAAGCAAATCAACTAGAAGTGCAGTGGGAAACAATAGATGTCCCACTGCTGTGTACCAATGTTTTGGCACTGGTGAAAGAGAAAGCCGCTAATAAGGGTTTGAAACTTCGTCTAGAACTTGACCCCGATATTACAACCCTAGTAGCTGATCCCTTGCGACTCAAGCAAATGCTGTTTAATTTACTCTCCAACGCTCTAAAGTTTACTAGTAAAGGAAGTGTTGGCTTACAGGTTGCTCCCAAAGGTGTATTTATGCATTTTACAGTTTGGGATACTGGCACTGGCATTTCCCAAGAAGACCAAGTTCAACTGTTTGAACCCTATTTCCAAATTGCCAAGGCTGTCGCTGGTGGTGCTGAAGGTACTGGTTTGGGTTTAACAGTGACTCGGAAACTCGCCCAAATTCATGGTGGTTCTGTAAAAGTTGAATCTGAAGTAGATCGCGGTTCTCGTTTTACCCTTGTACTTCCCCTTAAGCAAAAGGCAGGAGATGAGGAGGGAGGGGGAGCAGGGGAAGCAGAGGAAGCAGGGGAAGCAAAATACTCTTCATCTTCTTTGCCTTTCACCTCTAGCTCGTCTGTAGAGATTTTGCTGGTAGAAAATGATTTACCCAACGCTAGTTTGATGCAAATTTATCTACGTAAATTGGGATATCAGGTGACTTGGGTTAAGAATGCTGACGAAATGTGGGAAGCTCTAACACAGTTAGACCCGGTGGTGATTTTAATGGATGTTCATCTGGCAGATGCAAATGGCCTTAACTTAGTACACCAGCTGCGAGAAAATCGGCAATATCGGGCGATTCCGATAATTGTACAAACAGCAAGGGCAATGAAAGGCGATCGCGAAACTTGTTTAGCAGCTGGAGTAGATGACTATATTTCTAAACCGATTGATTTACCACTTTTAGCCAGTCTGGTGGCCAAGTACAGTAAAGCACCAAGTTTAGTTGATGGGGAGTAGGGAATGCCCAATGCCCAATGCCCTATAAGTAATCACTACAATAGAATTTGTTGGGTGCTATAGGATTTGGGCAGGATTGAGAAATAATGCTGACAGAAAAATTTGAGCAATTAAAAGCTTTATTTGAAGAAATGGAGCAGGCATTGATTGCCTACTCTGGGGGCGTTGATAGCACTTTGGTTGCCAAAATTGCTTATGATGCGTTGGGCGATCGCGCTTTGGCTGTCACGGCTGTTTCTCCTTCGCTGTTGCCAGAAGAGTTGGAAGACGCCAAAATTCAAGCCGCAACTATTGGGATTCCTCATAAAGTTGTCCAGACTCACGAGATGGAAAATCCCAATTACACCTCTAACCCTGTTAATCGCTGTTATTTTTGCAAAAGTGAATTGCACGACACTCTCAAACCTTTAGCTTTAGAACTGGGTTATCCCTACGTAGTGGATGGGGTAAATGCCGATGATTTGCATGATTATCGCCCAGGAATTCAGGCGGCGAAAGAAAGAGGGGCGCGATCGCCTTTAGCTGAACTTGGTGTCACCAAAGTCGAAGTTCGGCAACTTTCGCAACAACTCGGTTTACCTTGGTGGGATAAACCTGCTCAACCTTGCTTAAGTTCACGGTTTCCTTACGGTGAAGAGATTACTGTCGCTAAGTTACAACGAGTCGGTAGAGGAGAAATTTTCTTAAGAAAGCTGGGTTGGCAGAATTTGCGCGTGCGATCGGAAGGGGATACAGCACGCATTGAATTACCACCAGAACAAATTAAAGAGTTTGTGTTGACTACGGATTTACAGAAAGTAGTTTCTGCCTTTCAGGATTTCGGATTTCTTTACATAACCCTGGATTTAGAAGGTTATCGCAGTGGTAAGTTGAATCAGGTTTTGAATCGGGAACCCTTAAGCCTTAAATTATAATATTTTGGTTATAAAAGGTAAAAATTTATATTTTTTTACCTTCTACAGAAACTACAAAGCAACCGTTAATCCTCCAGGTACTATCTGGCTGTTTTTCCATAAAATATAAAGCCCTCAAGGGAACTCCATCAGGAGCTAGTACTAGCACTGGCTGAGTTATGTTTCCCTGGATGGTCGTTATTTCCTCAAAAAAGACAGAACGAGGACGGTATACTGCTGGGTAACTTATCTTGACCATCTGGATAAAATTTTCTGGGGTTCCAAATTGCGCCTGAATTGCCGGACTAGCGAAGGCAAAAGCCCCTTGGGCATCATCCTTTTGAAAGGCTGCCAATTGGTGTTCAATTACAAAACGTATGGTGATTGCATCGTTGTCAGTAACTTCCATAAATGTAAAATTGCGTAGGCGCAGCCCGTTGTAGACATTGCCCCAAGCGTCGTTGTTGGCGTAGCGATCGCTCAATTTTCACGCTGAGTCAGCCTGTATTCTATCTGCTGTAGTGCCGAGCGCCACACATCGTATCCCTCTTGAGACAAATGCAGCCCATCAGTAGTCAACTCTGGGCGCAAATTGCCTTCCATATCTGTAAACCAGCTATAAATATTTAGATAATTAGCGCCTTCTTGTTTGGCAATTAGGGTTAGTTGTGTGTTGATCTGACGAATGCGGCTATTAGAAAGTTTTGGTAGGCGAGTAGGCAAAATTGATTGGACAATGATTTGAGTTTGTGGGTGAGCCTGCCGTAACCGACGGACAATCCGGCGATAATTACGCAAAATTGCATCATCACTATCACCTTTTCGTAAGTCGTTAATCCCAGCCATAACGTAAATAACATCCGGCCGCGTTGCCGAAAATGCCTTTAATCTTTTTAAAACGCCACTGGAAGTATCTCCGGATATACCTTGATTCAGCCACAATTTCCCAGCAGGCAGTTTTTCTCTAGGAAACCACATACTCAAAGAATCACCAATTAAGATACTTAAATGATTTGCACCTTGACCTTGAGCGATCGCTCTAGCTTCTAAAGCCAGTAAACTTTTCCAGTCATCATAAGTTAGTTGACGCTTCCTTATCGACTCCCACAATGATTGCAAATTATCACTATTTACGCGTGTATAAATCTGACCTGTTTTCAGAGCCGCCAATCTTTGGTAGTAAAGTTGATTCCCAGATGTCAGCGAAAGACCAGCTGGTTGGGGGCTGGGGTTGAGTGATGACTCTGTTTGGGTTGGTAATACCTGACTACTAACTTCTGGTAAGGAGATATCAACGCTGTTGATATTTTTCTCACCTGATGGCTGCGAACTTTTTAGGGGTTGGAACGCTTGGCTGCTGAGTTCTGGTAAGGAGAGATCAACACTGGGGATGATTTGTCTACTTACTATTGTCTGCGAACCTTGTTTTAAATCCCACAGGAATCTAGAATTTTCTGGCAGGACAATTGACAAATGTGGAAGAGCCGATGCTGGTATTGCTAATCCTGTTAACAAGCCTGCTGCCAACAGATAAGGGTCCCTCATCGCTTTGTCTCTCCTCTACTCACTGCTTTTCCCTATGACAGCATTAACTGCCTGTATTCAGGAAAATTTTACTTCGGTTAAGTTATTATTCTTATTTACACTGTATAGTTCTGTAAAGCGTATTAACGAGATTATATTAGACAATTCACGATCTCTTTAAAGTACGGTTTTTTCGGTAGTATACAAGTCTTATTTGTAAAGATAGTTTTACTTAAAGCGCTATTTTCACAAACTGAGCATTTTTTATAACTAAGTTGTCATAAATATTGCAAGTGTATGTGAACTTGACGATTATTGAGTGATTTTTGAGTATCTCAGGACAGAGGTTTTTTGCTTTTGATGTTACTAATATAAGAAATAACCATTTGATTTCAGGTTTCCACATTTAAATCAATTGTAGCGATCGCATGAGAGTTTGCTAGATTAAGGGGCGATCGCTTTTTAATTTCTTATATAAGATTGAGCAGTGTAAATGCACCAGTTATTAAATATAGAATTAGTCAGATTAAACATTCCAAAACTAGCATCAGAAAGGATTGACACTCAAAGAACTTTTTGATCGTTTTGGAGTAATTTACATCACAGTTAGAAGTTATGCCAGTTGCCAAGAAATGACAACAGTTGATTTTACTGCCAATCGCAAATTAGACCACAATTTTGATGTAGCTATTGAATATTTAAGATAAATTCTAGAGAAATAGGCAAAACTTGAACTTTTAAGGATGTTGATATCATACGATGGCGTGCCCTCAATGAGCAAGCATCAAATTCACCATACTGAAAGTTTGAGACTCACTCAAAAAAGAGCTTAAGATCCTCAATCAAAAAGGTTTGGGATAATTTTATAGTCATTTATAGTGCTGTTAAAGACTATACCAGCTATCTTGGGATAACAAAAGTAAAATTTTACTTTTGATGCGATAATTGGAATTTGAGATAAAATGTCTAGTTGGGGAATAGTGCCCTCTGTTTAGAACCGTTATTCTTTACATAGCTAATTTAAAATTAATGTTTACTCATTGAAGTATGAGGTGAAACACATTTAAATTAAGTTTTAACTATAGAAAATAACTTCATGGGAAGTGCTAAGATTTAGGCTTAATCATTAGTGTTTTCCTTTTCTTCCGTGGCTAGAGCTAGTACAGCGATTGGTGTCAGTCCCATTATTAAAGAGATTGTGCAAAAACAGGCACATTCGACACGTTTGACCCTGAAAGAAGTTATTCTCATGGGGATGTTAGCTATTGACAAACTAGATGATCAAGGTCGTCAAGAGCTAGCGGATCAGGTTCATCAAATGCAGGTGAATGGAGAAATTTAAGTAAATAGTTATGAGTTAGGAGTTGTGAGTTATAAATTTTCACTTCTGGGTCCTGACTCTTTACTTAATGTTTTACGGGCTAAATCGATAACGACTTCCCGTTACGTAATCCTCGTTAATTTCAAAAGATATCCATCGGCGTTGCAGAGTTTCAGCAACAAACCCGCTTGTGTTAGAACCTGCAAATGGATCTAAAACCATATCACCTTCATCAGTTAAAAATTTGATGAAGAACTCGGCAAACCCTTGAGGAAAACGTGCTGGATGGGGTCTAATTTCTGCTGCTTTACAGCGTCGTAAATAAGCACTATTGGATTCAGTATTAGCAATTTCTAGTAGATTTGGCGGAATTGCACCCTGGTTATCCTTTTGGAATTTATCAGAAATATCATGTCCACTAGGACGTAGTTTAGCCTCATAACCATTTTTGAGTAATTGTTTCATACTTTGGCTATAAGGCTTTAAAACTTTTCTGTTATCTGCTTTAGGATTTGGTGTCTTAGACAACCACCAAACTGTATTTACAGAATCTTTCACGCGAATGCGCCTGATTGTTACCCACTCAGCAGGGGTTGGCAGTCGGGCTGGATTGTAGTGGTAGAATTCTTGAGCAAGAAAGAAACCTACTTCTTTACATAATCTGACTAAAAGTTCATATTGATAAATACTCCGCACGGGATTACCAGGAAGGTAAGCACCACCTAAATCTATTACAAATGAGCCATTATCTGCGAGTACTCTTTTGAATTCGGATGCAAAAGGTAGGAACCACTCAATATATTTGTCAGCAGTTTCGTTACCGTATTCTTTTTTTCGTGTCAGAGCGAATGGAGGTGATGTGATAATTAAATTAATACTATTATTATCAATGAATTTAATAAGTTTCAGGCTATCACCCAAATATGCTGCTCCGTAATGCTGGGTATAAGAGGGATTAAAAATTATTTCTTTTGGTGACGTTATTGGTTCTTCTTGCAAGAGTAATAAAATTATCTCGTTTTTTATAGTTATAGCTTGTTTTTATATTGTCTAGATATTTTATTTTAAAAGTGATTTTTTTAACGCAGAGGAACACAGAGGGAAGCGCAAAGTAACGCAGAGAGTATATTAACTTTGTATCCATGCTATCATTGCGATCGCCGGATTCGCGTTTGTATATCGTCTGCTACTACAAGACAACCTTTCAACTTTTCTAAAGGTTGCTCCTGTACAACACGAGACAAAATTTCTAGCACTTTTTGACGGCTACGGTTACGCGAACGCACTAGTAAAATACCAGGATGAGTGCCTGGTAAAAAGCGGCGAACATCAGAGAAGTCTAAATCAAGGGTGATGAAAAATCGTTCTTCAGCACAAACTTGCTCCCAAACAGTTTCATCATCAGCACCAGATAATCCTTCATCAGTCACACGGTCAGCGTTGTAACCAGCTTGCTGTAAAAACTCGACGTGGGTTTGTGCCATGTTCTCGTCGAGTTTTACTGTCATTTTATTCATCGCAGTGGCAACAATTCCTCTTCCCTGGTTAATTGGGCTGCATAAGCAATAGCTGCTCTGATATCTTCTAAAGCCAGTGGTGGATACTCTTGAATAATTTCCTCAAATGTCAGTCCCTCGGCAAAGTTATCAAGGATGACTGATACCATAATGCGTGTTCCTTTAATACACGGTTTCCCGTGACATACATTTGGGTTTTGAGTAATGCGTTCTTGCCAGTTTGTCATGGTTTTGAGTGCTTGTAATTAAGTTTAATTTTAGGCGATCGATAAACCTCATTGTTCCACTCTGAAGGAAGTTCAGACATACTTAAATCCTGAGCCTATCTTTTTTATTGTTCCCAGCAATAGTATTTAAACAACCGTCATTAATGAATGAGTAAAAAAATCCCCCACCTTGCGGCAGGGGATTTTTATTACTTACTTACAAAACTAGCAGCCCAATTAACCGAACTTACCAGCAGTAGAAGCAATCAAGAATGCGGCGTAAGTCAAGACATAGCCAACAGTGAAGTGAGCTAGACCAACTACACGACCTTGAACGATAGACAGAGCAACGGGCTTATCTTTCCAGCGGACTAGGTTAGCTAAAGGAGTGCGTTCGTGTGCCCAAACAAGGGTTTCAATCAACTCTTGCCAGTAACCTCTCCAGGAGATTAAGAACATGAAGCCAGTAGCCCAAACTAGGTGTCCAAACAAGAACATCCAAGCCCAGACAGACAGGTTATTCACGCCGTAGGGGTTGTAACCGTTAATCAACTGAGCAGAGTTAGCCCAGAGGTAATCGCGGAACCAGCCCATGAGATATGTAGAGTTCTCATTGAACTGAGCTACGTTGCCTTGCCAAATACCTAAATGCTTCCAATGCCAGTAGAAGGTAACCCAACCAAGGGTATTGAGCATCCAGAATGTAGCGAGGTAGAAGGAATCCCAACCGGAGATGTCACAAGTACCGCCACGACCGGGACCGTCGCAAGGGAAGGCATAGCCGAAGTCCTTTTTATCAGGCATCAGCTTAGAACCACGAGCATCCAAAGCACCTTTGACCAAGATCAAGGTGGTGGTGTGCAGACCCAAAGCGATCGCATGGTGTACCAAGAAGTCGCCAGGGCCAATTGTCAAGAACAAGGAGTTAGTACCAGCATTGATGGCATCTAACCAGCCTGGTAACCAAACGTTAGCGTAGTTGGGCCATGCTGTATTGGCAATACTATCTGGGTTAGACAGCAAGGTGTCTAAGCCGTACAGTACTTTACCATGAGCAGCTTGGACGAACTGGGCAAACACTGGCTCAATCAGAATTTGCTTTTCAGGAGTACCGAAAGCAACAACTACATCGTTGTGTACGTACAAGCTGAGGGTGTGGAAGCCTAAGAAAAGAGATACCCAGCTAAGGTGGGAGATAATCGCTTCTTTGTGCTTCAACACGCGCTCAAGGACGTTGCCTTTGTTTTGTTCTGGGTCGTAATCACGTACCCAGAATATAGCTCCGTGAGCAAAAGCACCAAGTATTAGGAAACCAGCAATGTATTGATGGTGCGTGTACAGCGCTGCCTGAGTTGTATAATCCTTAGCCATAAATGCATAAGGAGGCATGGCGTACATATGCTGTGCCACCAAAGAGGTGACGGTTCCCAGAGCAGCTAGGTGAATACCTAACTGGAAGTGCAGTGAATTGTTATAGGTGTCGTACAACCCTTGGTGAGGCAGGTTGAATTGACCTTCACTCTTTGTACCAGGTACTAAACCGGATTTGGAGTTCAGCATTTCTTTGATGCTGTGACCAATTCCGAAGTTAGTCCGGTACTGGTGACCGGCAATTATAAAGATAACTGCGATCGCCAAGTGGTGATGAGCTATATCAGTTAGCCACAAAGCTTCTGTCTGGGGATGGAAACCACCCAAGAAAGTCAGAATTGCAGTCCCTGCACCTTGAGATGTGCTGAATATATGCCCAGGAGTGTCAGGGTTTTGAGCGTAAACGCCCCAGTTGCCTGTAAAGAAAGGTGTCAAACCTGCTGGGTGAGGTGGGGTATTCAGGAAGTTATCCCAACCTACGTGCTGTCCGCGAGCTTCGGGGATAGCAACGTGAATTAAGTGACCAGCCCAAGCCAAAGAACTAACACCAAACAAACCTGCTAAGTGGTGGTTTAGGCGGGGTTCAGCGCTCTTAAACCATGCCAAGCTAGGACGGTACTTGGGTTGCAAGTGCAGCCAGCCAGCGAACAAGAACACTGCTGCCAACAACAACAGACCAACTGAACCAGTGTACAGTTCACTGTTTGTCCGCATACCGATGGTGTACCACCAGTGGTAAACACCAGAGTAAGCAATATTTACTGGATTACTAGCGCCAGCTTGGGTAAAAGCTTCGATCGCTGGTTTACCAAAGTGGGGGTCCCAAATCGCATGGGCGATGGGACGGATATGAAGGGGATCTTTAATCCACTGTTCAAAGTTACCTTGCCAGGCTACGTGGAACAGGAGGCTGGATGCCCACAGGAAGATGATTGCCAAGTGACCGAAGTGAGTTGCGAAAATCTTTTGGTAAAGATTTTCTTCCGTCATGCCATCATGGGTTTCAAAATCGTTGCCTGTAGCGATCGCATACCATATCCGACGGGTAGTCGGATCCTGTGCCAGATCCTGGCTAAATTTTGGAAATTTCGTCGCCATAGGTTTAATAAATCCTCTGACCTTTAGCCATCAAGTATCAGCCTCTAGAGCCCTGAGTTCTGAGTTCTGAGTTTTGCCTCAGCACTCAGTACTCAGCACTCAATAACTGATTGCTACCCTACTGAAAGGATGTGTGCATGGAAGAACGCCCAAGTTGTGGCAATTCCTCCCAAGAGGTAGTGAGCTACCCCTACAGCTCGACCCTGAATAATACTCAGAGCGCGAGGCTGAATTGCTGGTGCTACCTTCAGTTTGTTATGCGCCCAAACAATGGACTCAATCAGTTCTTGCCAGTAGCCGCGACCACTGAACAGGAACATCAAGCTGAATGCCCAAACAAAGTGAGCGCCTAAGAACATGAGTCCATAAGCAGATAGCGCACTGCCATAGGAATTGATGACTTGTGTAGCTTGTGCCCACAAGAAGTCTCGCAACCAACCGTTGATGGTAATCGCGCTTTGGGCAAAGTTACCACCGGTGATGTGAGTCACAGCACCATCTGCATCTACAGTTCCCCATACATCTGATTGCATCTTCCAGCTGAAGTGGAAAATTGCGATGGATATGGTGTTGTACATCCAGAATAGTCCGAGGAACACGTGATCCCAACCAGACACTTGACAGGTACCACCACGACCAGGACCGTCGCAAGGGAAGCGGAAGCCCAGGTTTGCTTTGTCTGGAATCAGACGAGAGCTACGGGCAAACAGGAATCCTTTTAACAGAATCAGGACGGTAACGTGAATTTGGAATGCGTGGATGTGATGGATCATAAAGTCGGCTGTACCCAAAGCAATGGGCATCATCGCCACTTTGCCGCCTACCGCCAAGATTCCACCGCCGAACGCATAGCTAACTGGTTCTAAGGCATTGGGAGCAGTGCCACCAGGAGCTAAGGTGTGGATGTTTTGTACCCATTGGGCAAAAACTGGTTGCAATTGGATTGCTGTATCCGAAAACATATCTTGGGGACGACCCAAGGCACGCATCGTGTCATTGTGGATGTACAACCCAAAGCTATGGAAGCCAAGGAATATACACACCCAGTTTAGGTGAGAGATGATTGCATCTCTATGACGAAGTACCCGATCCAAAACGTTGTTTTGGTTGACCACAGGATCGTAATCCCGCACCATGAAAATGGTAGCGTGAGCCGCACCGCCTACTATAAAGAAGGCTCCAATCCACATATGGTGAGTGAATATGCACAACTGTGTAGCATAGTCAGTTGCCAGGTATGGGTAAGGAGGCATGGCGTACATATGGTGCGCCACAATAATGGTCAGCGAACCCAATAAGGCTAGGTTCGTTCCCAACTGAGCGTGCCAGGAGCTGGTCATGTTTTCATAAAGACCTTTGTGACCTTCACCGGTGAAAGGACCTTTATGATTTTCTAGGATCTCTTTAATGCTGTGACCAATACCCCAGTTGGTACGGTACTGATGACCAGCAATGATAAAGACAACTGCGATCGCTAAGTGGTGATGAGCAATGTCAGTCATCCACAAGCCGCCTGTTACTGGGTTTAGACCGCCCTTGAAGGTGAGGAAGTCAGCATACTGACCCCAGTTCAAGGTGAAGAAAGGTGCTAAACCAGCAGCAAAGCTAGGATACAGCTCGGTCAACAAGCCTTTGTTCAAGATGAACTCGTGGGGCAAGGGTATATCTTTAAGAGCTACGCCTGCATCCAAAAGCTTGTTGGTCGGTGCGGAAACGTGGATTATGTGACCAGCCCAGCCTAATGAGCCACAACCCAGCAATACTGACAAGTGGTGATTCAGCATCGACTCCGTGTTCTGGAACCATTCCAGTTTTGGAGCGCGTTTGTGGTAGTGGAACCAGCCAGCAAATAAGAATAAGCCTGCTAATACCAAGCCACCGATCGCAGTCACGTAAAGCTGGAAGGAGTTTGTGATACCCCAACCACGCCATACTTGAAACAAACCGGAGGTGATTTGAATACCGTGGAAACCACCGCCAACATCACCGTTTAAAATGTCTTGTCCCACAATGGGCCAAACGACCTGGGCACTAGGCCGAACGTTTAACGGGTCGCTTAACCAAGCTTCGTAGTTAGAAAACTTCGCACCGTGGAAAATCATCCCACTCAACCAAACCATCACTACGGCTAAGTGGCCGAAGTGGGCTGAGAATATCTTACGGGATATGTCTTCTAAATCGCTTGTATGTGTATCAAAATCATGGGCGAGTGCGTGCAGGTTCCAAATCCATGTGGTGGTTTTGGGACCTCTGGCTAAGGATCTGTCAAAGTGTCCAGGTTGCGCCCATTTCTCGAATGAGGTTGGAACTGGGTCATTATCGACGATTACTCTTGCCTTTTTTTCCTCTCGCTCCGGAGGACTTATTGTCATTCGACCTCCTCTCTAGATAAGGAATGAGGAATCATGAATACCACAAAGTTAACCATTATCACATACTCCAGAATTTTACTGAAGCCGTAATGAACACCCTATGTGGATAGTTGTTTCTCGTTGAATTATAGAGTCTTAACCTGCACTTTGTTAGAGATATTTTAACAATAATTCAAACTTGCTGAAATCTAGCTGGAATTACTGCCTTGTATGCCTTTTAACTTCAAGCTCTTTGCCTAAAAGTCAATAGTTTTTCCATTTAATTTACAAAGAATAACAATTTGTAAAATTTATGGTTTGGCAGGCTGTGTCGGGCATTCCAGCTTTTGCTGCTATTATTCATGAACATTTGTGTCATATTTTCATTGTTGTAAGTAAAAAGCTGTAAAGAATATGACTTATTTTAAAATTTCCTGAGATACACAAGAAAACTTATGAGATTTGAGGCAGATTTCATCTTTTAGGCTATTGTTCCCTATGGACAGTTTGAGCCAAAATAATCTGTCAATTGTCGAAGATTATCACTGGGTGCAACGCATGAACTCTTGGCAGAAAAGGGTATTACAGAAGCTCCTCCCTCAGAGGTTCCCGATTCTCAGGTGGGTAATGACATTATTGCTGGTATTAAGCTTGACCAGTTGTGGTGGGAAAGTTAGTAGCCAGGAAGTATCTACTGAATATAGAGAAAACTCTCCAGAGATTTCTCAAATTTCAAAGCAATTTTCGGAAGTTTCGCCACCCTCTGTTATCCAAGAACTGCGGACAATTTTGGAAGTTTATCAGCCACAGGTTACAATTGTTACTCCGCAAGCTGATGAAGTTCTCCAAGACAACAAAGCCACAGCCAGTTTTCAGGTTAAGGATCTACCAATATTTAAAGACCCACAATTACAACTAGGGCCCCATTTACACGTAATTTTAGATAACCAACCTTATATACCTGTTTACGACCTGAATCAGCCCTTGGTTTTGTCAGACTTGTCTCCAGGTACTCATACCCTGCGCGTCTTTGCTTCTCGTCCTTGGCATGAAAGCTTTAAGAATGAAGGCGCTTATGCCGAGACGACATTTCACATTTTCACCAAAACCGATGACAACAACCCAGATCCTAATTTACCCCTGCTAACTTACAGCCGTCCTCAAAGTAGCTACGGAGCAGAACCAATCTTACTGGACTTTTACCTAACTAACGCTCCTTTGCACCTCGCCCTGAAGGAAAACGCTAACGACGAATTCAGTGATTGGCGCATCCGCTCCACAATTAATGGTGAAAGCTTTATTTTTGATCGCTGGCAAGCAGTTTATCTTAAAGGCTTCCGTCCAGGAAAAAACTGGGTAAAACTAGAATTTCTTGATAACCAAGGAAATCCTCTTAAAAATGCCTTTAATACTACAGTCAGGCTAATTGACTACCAACCAAAAGGTAAAGACACTTTGTCGAAAATTGTCAGAGGAGAACTCACAGCAGATGAGGTGCGTGGCATTGTAGACCCGAATTATAAACTCGCACCTACGCCGTCTGTTGAGAAAACACCCCAAATACAACCGAAGCTAGAAAAACAGCCCATTCCTGAAACTGAAGTTCCAAAAGAATCCAAAACACAGCCAGAACAACCAAAATTGGAAGTTCCAACAGCCTTACCATCTCCTAGTCTGTCACCGACACCATCAGAAATAATTGAGCCTCCGGTATCAGAACCGCAACTAGAGGTAAAGCCAACACCTGAATCAACGCCTTTACCTGAAAAAGTTGTACCTCAACCAATAAAACCTAGATTAGATGGATATTTCAACCGTAGGGCTGGTAAAGTCCCCAACCCACAATCATCAGTTGAGCCATCGCCTAGTTTGCCACCCACGCTGCCAGAGATTATCGAGTCTCCAGTACCAGAAATAATTACGCCAACAACAGAACCACAGCCAGAGGTAATGCCAACTCCTGAATCAACGCCATTACCCGAAAAAGTTGTGCCTCAGACAACAAAACCTAAATTTGGCGGATTTTTTAACCGTCGAACAGGCAAGACACCTACTCCACAAGTACCAGTTGCGCCATCTCCTAGTTTGCCACCTACACTGCCAGAGATTATTGAATCTCCAGTACCAGAAATAATTACGCCAACAGCAGAACCACAGCCAGAGGTAACGCCAACACCTGAATCAACGCCATTACCGGAAAAAAGAGAAGTGAATTGAAGGAGGCAGAAGGCAGAAGGCAGAAGGCAGAAGGCAGAAGGCAGAAGGTCTTATTCACAAGGGGATTCAGACCCCTCCTGAATAAAAGCCACCAAATTAAAAATTTGGTGGGGGTCTTAAACCCAAGTTCCCTCCGGTCACGGGAAGGAGTTAGGGGTCAGTTTTCCTCCTGCCTCCTGCCCCCTAACTCCTGCCTTCGTTGATAATTTGCTTTACTATCGGGAGCAAAAAGTTGCAAAATTTTTATTTTGCAGAACAACTAGGGAATTCTAAGTAAGGATTAGCTTTTATTACTTAGGATTCCTATGGCTTATCAGACTCAAGGTTCAAATTTTCAGGCAGTTTCCGGTGATATTGCTGCCGTACAATTGAACCGAAAAGGGTGGTTTTCACGACTTACAAATGGTCTGAGTGTTGCTAACAAAATTAAATGTGGCTATGCTCTTGCTCTGAGTGTTGGAATTTTAGGAACTACGATTGGATTAATTTTTGGAGAACACTATCAAGAAAAAGCTTTGCAGGAGCAACAAAACGCTTTTAAGGAACTGAATTTGCTTTATCGCCTCCAGACAAGTATCCTCCAGACACGGACGCACCAACAGCAGCTCATTCCATTAGTGTCATATCCAAAGTTATATACAGAGGAATACGCACACATTACTAATGTACATGTCCCTGAAATTGAGCAAGTCTGGTCTGAACTCCAAAAATATATAAAAAATGCTGATTATGCGGGCGAAAACCATATTGAGAACATTCCCCTGTTTCTAAAAACTTATGATGGTTTAACTCAAACTTATATTCGGCAGCTTAAAGAATTACTTCAGCAACTTGAACTATCACCTTTAACTCAAAATAAAATTGCGATCGCTCAACAACGACTGTTGAAGTTTACCAACAGTGAGTTAGCAATCAAGTTTGACGGGATATCTGATGAATTAGTTACCGTCATTAATTCTTCTTATAAAGATTTAACAGCAGCGACGGCTGCGTTCAAGACAGCAGCACAAATGCGGGTTTATATTATTACTGCTAGTGTACTGCTATCAGCGCTAATTGCTACTGTTTTAGCTTTATTCACCAGTCGAACCATTACCCGTCCGGTCGAAGTGCTGACAAATATGGCGCAGCGAGTCACCAAAGAATCTAACTTTGACCTGCAAGCACCCGTCATGACTACAGATGAAATTGGGATACTTGCTATTGCATTTAACCAAGTTTTATATAGAGTTAAATGCCTACTGGAAGAACAGCAAGCAGCAGCTTTTCATCAGCAGCAAATGCAAGAAGCCCAATTGCTCCAAAGTGAGAAAATGTCTAGCTTAGGACGAATGGTAGCTGGTATTGCCCATGAAATTAATAATCCAGTAAATTTTATCTATGGAAATTTAGATCCTGCTATTCAATATGTAGACGATTTATTAGCATTGCTACAAACCTATCGCCAAGAAGTGCCTAATCCACCTCTAGCGGTGCAAGCCTATGCCACTGAAATTGATGCAGAATTCTTAGAAGAAGATTTACCCAAACTTTTGCAGTCAATGAAGTTTGGTGCCGATCGCGTGCGGCAAATTGTCTTAAGTTTGAAAAACTTCTCTCGTCTAGATGAAGCAGAAGCGCATCCAGTAAATTTGCACGAATGTATTGAGAGTACCCTACTCATTCTCAATAACCGCATCAAAAAAGGTATTACGATTGAGCGCTTATACGGCGATATTCCCAGCATTGAGGGTTTTTCTAGCTCACTGTATCAAGTGTTCATGAATATTATTAGCAATGCGCTTGATGCATTTGAAGAACAGCACAATGCTCAAGACAAGCCACGAATTGCGATCGCTACTGAACTTAAAGATAAAAACTGGGTAGTTGTCCGCATTGGTGATAATGGTTCTGGGATTCCCCTTGATGTTCAAGAAAAAATTTTTGAGACGTTCTTCACTACAAAAGCCAGAGGTGTTGGCACTGGTATGGGACTTTCAATTAGTCATCAGATTGTAGTTGAGAAACACGGAGGACAATTAATGTGTAAATCTGAGGTGGGTAGTGGTACAGAATTCATCATTTCTCTTCCAATTCAAAAGCACCATTTATCCGAAAATGCTCAAGTGTAACTCTTGCGCTAAAGCTTCAACGAATGCGATCGCACCTACAGGATTTCCTATATTATCCAACCCAGGACTATAGCAAGCGATCGCACCCTCACCTGGTACTATTGCTACAAGTCCACCACCAATCCCTGATTTCATCGGTAGCCCAATTTTGACTGCATACTGGGCAGAAGCTTCGTACAGTCCACAATTTGACATCACAGCATTGACAATGCAACGGTTTTGTAACGATATACAGCTATTTTCACAAGCTAAGAGCTTTCCTAACAGGGCTAAATCTTCAACTCGTCCTGATATAGAGCATATTTTCTCGTAATTGTCAAGTGCGGTTTCCTGATTTTCTAGATGACCTGTTTCGGCGAGGTAGTTTGCGATCGCTTCATTGGCTTTTGAGCGTGTTAATCGCACTGAAGCTAGCATGGCCTCATCTAAAGATAGTTGGCAACCTGCTAATTGGTTGAGCCATTGACAAAATAAAAAAGTGCGATCGCTTGCGTCCTTTCCCGGTAATTTACCAGCGAGAGTAATTGCTCCACTATTAATCATCGGATTGCGGGGGTATCCGCGATCAGTAATGAGTTGTTCTAAAGAATTGAAAGGTGCATCCGATGGTTGTACTCCAACCCACCCAAAAACTCTTTCTGCTCCTAGATGTTCTAGCAGATAGAGTAAAGAAAATATCTTAATCACGCTCATTAGCGGGAAAATACAAGCTGTATCCCCAAAGCTGATAGTTTTTCCCGATTCACAGCAGATATGAACTGCAAACAAAGCAGGATTAGCTTTAGCTAATTGCGGAATGCGATCGATAACTTGTCCTTGTTTAGCCTGAATTTTAGCTAGTTGCACCCAGGCTGATAAGTTCATAGTAGTTAGTTTGTCAAGTCGTTTCAAAATGTAAATTTTCTAAAAGCTCATGTATTAAATAGCAATTAACAGTGTATTATAAGTCTCGTCAAGGCTTTGTAATAGCAGAAAAACATCTATAAGCTGCGAAATCTTTTTGAAAGTTATTGATGTTAAAAGACAATATCAAGTTCAATCGGAACAAGCTTAGGAATATTAAATTTACGCAATGTGCAACTTAATATTCTGAAGTCAGAAGATTTTAGCTTAAGTTGATACCAATAATTACCCAACCCTCCCCGATGTATTGGGGAGGATGCGCGAGTGCGCGGGTGGAGTATTTTTCTAGCTCATAAACTTGAAATCTGCTGTAGTTCTCCCCATTCCTTACAACGGTTGGGGGCTGGGGGGTTAGTTTTGAGTATAAGTTGCACATGGCGTAAGTTGATCTGCCAGAACAAAAGCATTGTGAAACAAAATCAATTTAACGTTCAAGGGGAAAAACTTGTGAAACCTAATTCAAGAAAGTGTACAGCGATCGCAGTTGGCTTCGTTGGTTCGCTATTATGGGGAGCAACTTGCGTTGTAGAAAATCAAAATGCTATTGCACAAGTGGGGGGATTCTTTATAATAAACGAACTATCCAACAAGTGCATTGATGTAGTTGGAGATCCTGGCACAGCGAATCGTGCGCGATTGGAACTTTTTGATTGCGAACTATCTGGATTCACCGGAACCGGTAGAATCACAGATCAAAAATGGGAATTTATTCGTGGTGGATTTATCAGAAATAAATTATCCAACAAATGCATTGATGTAGCTGGAAATCCTGGCACAGCGAATCGTGCGCGATTGGAACTTTTTGATTGCGAATTATCTGGATTTTCCAGTTCAGGTAATACCACAGATCAAAGGTGGGAATTCATTGGTGCAGGATTTCTCAGAAATGGATTATCCAACAAATGCATTGATGTAGTTGGAAATCCTGGCACAGCGAATCGTGCGCGATTGGAACTTTTTGATTGCGAACTATCTGGATTTACCGGAACCAGTGCCAGATCAGATCAGAGGTGTCGATTGCAACCAAGTTTTTAAGAATACTGGTTGAATGAAACCGGATGAGTCGCCCAGAGCTAAGGTACAGGATTTCGTAAATTCTCTCGTTCCCATGCTCTATATGGGAACGGGAAAGTCTTACCAAGCTAAGTTTTTAGGACTCCTGTACATCAAGCCCCGCACCCTCTTAAAAGATTAAGGGGTGGGGTACAATGACTGTGGGAATCATAACTAATTATGCGAGCATGATATTAATTACGAATTACAAATTAGTATGATTCCTCGTGTCAGAGCGCCAGAACTACCACAAAATTACTCTTGGCTCAACATCGATAAACCTTTGCCTCTTAAACAACTCAGGGGTAGAGTTATAATTTTAGATTTTTGGACATACTGCTGTATCAATTGTCTACATATTTTGCCAAACCTGAAATATTTAGAACAAAAATATAAAGACAGCCTTACCGTTATTGGTGTTCACTCTGCCAAATTTGAAAATGAAAAAGAAACAGAAAACATTCGTCAAGCTATCCTGCGCTACGACATTGAACATCCAGTTGTAGTTGACAGTGGTTTTCGGATTTGGGAAGAGTATGCTGTACGTGCTTGGCCTACATTAATAATTATTGATCCAGAAGGTTACGTGATTGGCCAGATTTCTGGAGAAGGAAATCGTGACACTTTAGACGAGTTGATTCAAAAGTTAATTCAGCAACATCAAGAAAAAGGCACAATTAATTTTCAAGAAATCAGCTTGACTTTAGAAAAACAGCGCCAACCATTAATCACACCCCTAGCTTTTCCTGGTAAAGTTATAGCTACTCCAACGGGTTTATTCATCGCTGACTCTGGACATCATCGCCTGATTATGAGTAGCTTTGATGGGGAAATTTTACACTTGATTGGTACTGGAAAATCTGGTTTAACTGATGGTGCTTTTAGCGAAGCGCAATTTTCTGCACCACAGGGAATGGCTTATGATGCCGAAAATGAAATTCTTTATATTGCTGATACAGAAAATCATACCCTGCGGCGAGTAGATTTGAAGCGTCAAGTAGTGGAAGCGATCGCAGGAACTGGTGAACAAAGCCGCAATATCCGTCCTCATGGGGGTACTGGTTTAGAAACTGCGCTAAATTCTCCTTGGGATTTAGTGAAAGTGGGAAATACTTTGTTTATTGCAATGGCTGGGCCTCATCAAATTTGGCAAATGGATTTAGAAACTGGCATCATCAAAACGTATGCTGGTACTGGTGCAGAAGCTTGCGTTGATGGTTCACTTACCGAATCTGCCTTTGCTCAACCTAGCGGTATTAGCACCGATGGGAATGAATTATATATTGCTGACAGTGAAGTTAGCTCAATTCGCGGTGTTGGAATTGTAGAACCGTACCAAGTGCGAACTGTTTGCGGTAGCAGGGGTTTATTTGGTTTTGGTGATGTAGATGGACAAGGTGAAGATGTCCGTTTACAGCACTGTTTAGGAGTGGAATATGCTGAAAATTTTCTGTGGGTAGCAGATACTTACAATCACAAAATTAAATTAGTGAGTCCAACTACAGATAATTGTCAAACAGTTTTAGGAGATGGTACTAGTGGCTTACAAGATGGCCAGGGTAAAAACACTCGATTTTTTGAACCTTCGGGATTGAGTGCGATCGGTTCATATCTATATATTGCTGATACCAATAATCATGCCATCCGCCGCGTAGATTTGAATACTCTTAAGGTGATAACGGTAGAGTTTGTTGGTTTGTGTGCGCCGGATGTTTGTATTCCCCCTAATCTATAAAATGATTGCTTTACCAACAGGTGCTGAGAATAACTTTGCATCTCTGAGTAAGATTTTAAATAAGAAAATCATGAAAAAACGAACCGCAAAAGCGCAAAGGAATGAGAGTTTCAGAGAGTTATTGCGTAAGTTTTAATAAGCGATCGCTTTTTACAAGGCATTTGCGACATCGAATTTGGAGAAATCCTCTTTTCGCTCATCTCTAATTTGAGTAAAAATAGAATTATTTAACAACTAACATCTTATGGTTACTCTTCAACTCAAACAAATTCGAGTTCCACCAGGGCAAAGAATAATCTTGGAAGATGTGAGTTGGCAAGTATTTGAAGCAATTCTCAACGAGTTAGGAGAGCATCGCGGGAGTCGAGTAGCATACAGCCAAGGAACGTTAGAAATTATGGCTCCATTACCAGAACATGAGCGATCTAAGGTAATTATTGGAGATTTAGTGAAAGCCTTGCTAGATGAACTCGATCTCAATTGGGAGTCTTTAGGTTCAACTACCTTTAAGCGAAAAGATATAAGTGCAGGTATTGAACCCAATGATTGTTTTTATATTCAAAACTATAAGCTAATGATTGGGAAAGATAGGATAGACCTAAGTGTTGACCCTCCTCCTGATTTAGTAATTGAAATTGATGTCACCTCTAAAACCCAAATTAGTGCATATCACGCTTTAAAAGTACCTGAAATTTGGCGATATGAAAGCAAAAACCTAGAAATTAGCTTGCTGCAAGGTGAGCAATATGTGAAATCTGTCATCAGCCCCACATTTCCCACTTTTTCTATTACAGAACTCATTCCCCGATTTGTGGAAATGGCGGGAACCACAGGATTGAGTTCAACACTTAAAACGTTTCGACAATCGGTAAGAGAACAAATACAAGACAGCTAAGGCAATAGAATTCGCGGATACATCAAGGTTTTACCTGAGTAGACACGATTTATAAACCCCCTTTTCAAGCATTCCGCGCTTTACTTAAAGAACGGGGAATTAATAATTTAGAGCAATTGTGACCGAATTTAATTTGCACATCCAAGAAAATAACGATCGCTCCGGCAACGCCAAGGGCGAACCCTTGTCAACTCCACTAGAGGATGCAGAGTCTAGCTTACTTCCCTTCAAGGATACGATACACTGTGTTAACACTAAAGGCAAGGATCGCCTTGACCGTTACCTTTCCAAAGAATTACCAGACTTATCCCGTTCCCGCATCCAACAGTTAATCGAACAGGGTAACGTCCAACTTAACGACAAAGTTTGCACATCTAAGAAGATCAATGTCAAGTTAAACGATCGCATCACTCTGGAAATACCAGAAGCGCAACCTTTAGAACTAGTAGCAGAAGATATCCCCTTAGATATCCTTTACGAAGATGACCAGCTACTCATTCTTAACAAACCCGCAGGTTTAGTTGTCCATCCTGCACCCGGTCATCCTGATGGTACTTTGGTAAATGCTTTATTGGCTCACTGCCCCAATTTACCAGGAATTGGCGGAGTGCAACGTCCGGGAATTGTCCATCGATTAGATAAGGATACAACGGGTGCGATCGCGATCGCTAAAACAGAAGTTGCCCATCATCACCTACAAGCACAACTCAAAGCTAAAACCGCACGGAGAGAATATTTGGGTGTGGTTTACGGTGCGCCAAAAGTTGACAGTGGTACGATTGACTTACCCATTGGTCGCCATCCACAAGACCGCAAAAAAATGGCTATTATGCCTGTTGAACAAGGCGGACGAGCCGCAGTCACTCATTGGCAAGTACTAGAACGCCTCGGTAACTATACATTAATTCACTTCCAACTAGAAACTGGACGCACCCATCAAATTCGTGTCCATAGCGCCAAAATGGGTCATCCTATTGTTGGCGACCCAGTTTATAGTTCTGGTCATTCAGTGGGGGTAAATTTGCCCGGTCAAGCACTGCACGCTTGGCGACTAAAATTACTGCATCCCGTATCTGGAGAGTTGATTGAAGTGACAGCAAACCCTCCCAGCCACTTTACAAAACTTGTGGAGATGTTAAAAAGACGAACTGCATCTTAATCTTATTTTATTCAAAGGCGATCGCATTCTTGTAATCGCCCTCGCTCTCACCTCGGTACTAACGCCGGAATTTTTGGTTGTGCAGTGCGTTAGCGCAGCTTACCGTAGATATCGCGCTCAAGCAAACCCCGTCTCTTTGAGCAGCAGTCGTAGTTCTGCGTGACGAAGTTTCGTGTTCTTATTCTTATTTTCCCACATATCAGAAAAGAAGTCTTGCATCAGCGCAATGATGCTACGGTATTTGACGATGCTGGCAACATAGAACTCATCTAACTTCATGACGCCATCAGAATGTATCTGCTCAATGTTGTCGAGTAATATAGACCTCAGTTCATAAGGTTTTAAACCTTCTTTTATGCCATACTTTTCCATTATCCTGCGTTTATCGTTCTCCGAACATAAATCATAGGGCGATCGAATCAGGTGACTAAGATTTCGCAGGACTTCACCATAGTCGTAAAATGTGTTTTGTTTAAAGAATAACTCTTCATCTTTCGTCAACGTAAAACTCTTGTCAAGTACCAAACCAAAATCTGTCAAATATATTTGCTTGCCGTCGGTGAGGATGTTACGAAAATGTGCATCGAAGTGAATGATTCCCTTCGTCCTCAAAAAGGTAATCGTCGTGCGTAAATCATCCAAGGGTTTCTGAAGTTTGTTGGGGTTTTCCCGCAGCCATGTTTCCAGAACATTCGGTATGTACTCTAGAAACAAAATTAACTCATACTTGGCGTTTGCTCTATCTAACACATAATTCCCGGCGTTCGCACTATTGCCCCAGTACTCCACATAAGCTTTTAGATGCAACCTATCTACATCTGCACGCCGCCCGTCGAAACGAATAATCCGATAATGGTACATCAATGGAAAACTGGCAATTGCCCCGTCCAATACCCAGTTGGTCGTCTTGATATGGGTCACGAGTTCCCGGAAGACTCCAAAACCAGTGGAACCGAAGCCGTAATTACAGTAAGTAGGCAGATCGTAGAGGTTTCTGGTGGAGAACAGGTTGTCAAATTCGATGTTTGTAACTGGAATACGTTTCACAAAGACCTTGAATTCTCCAAGGAGGATGGCGTGATTCATCCCCCAACCCGTGCTTGACTCATTTGACTCACTATTGTCAAACAGAGAACGCAATTGTGCATTATCCAACTGAGCAATTTGTGAACTGAGTTTGAAGTACCTCTTCCTTCTAATTTCTATATAATCATTAACCATTTTCCTCATCCAGCCACAGCATGAGAAACCCTTGGCGCTATCTGATTTTACTCAAATCTGACTTTACTTAACTTTAAATCTACTAAGTTACGACCGGGCAAGGAAGTTAGATAAAGTGCCTAAAGTTAGTTACATTCAAACAACTTTTAATATGTGCATCTAAACAAACGATTAGCGTGCATTAGACATGGGATAGAGTCTGTTCCACTAGTTATACCTAAATGAAACTCCTACGTAACCCAAGACTTATGCACGCTATAAAATGATCAAATGGATGTACTAGACAGCCGTCGAACAAAAATCGTTACTTAATTCCAGCTAACTGGCGATAAGGTACAGACTTTTCGATATCGATGTTGAATGACGAGATCCTTTGTGGTGTATTGCCTTTTGCATTGACACTTTGTGCCATAGACAAGAATAGAGCTGGATCGCCTGCCTTGGGCTTTCGCTCTTGTGGGAGGAATCTGCGTACTTCGACCTGCCAAATGATTTGGGGGAAACCCAGCTTGGTACGGTGGTAAGCTTCGTATCGCGGAGATTTGATGTTGAATGGCAACTCACCCTCAGCGCGGGATGGCAATATGCGACGGCGCTGATAAGGCACTGTGGAGTCTCCAAAATTGCTCAGGTACTCTTCAGTGTTGAGGACTTCATCAACAAAGCCTCTAATACCCTTGGTAGCGACTACAATTGACCAGGCAATTTTTTCCCGCTCACTGTATGGGTCGCGTCCTAGAACGCGCTGGATTACTTGCTCAACAAAGCGATAATTATTGTTGAGGTCGTAGAAGCTTTTCCTAAAGGTATTGGAAAGCAGCAACCCACGAATAAAGTCCCGCACTGTAATCTGTCCATTACGGAGTTGGGACTCTAAAAATGTTTCGCGATCGGCAGCAAAGGCATAAAAGAAAATTTGACGATATGCTGCTTCAATCAGAACGTCTAAATCTGACGGAGAAAGCAAATTGTCTGTAGTAAAAATCCTAGGCTGTTCATCACCTGGTACTTCGTATGCAGCTACACGCTGGTTTTGACTTGAAGGGTCGTATGTTAACAGAGGAATTGCCACTCTAAAGCCTCCATATTCTTAATTAAAGTTAACAACTTTAGATCACATATTAAGGGAGTAGTTGTATCAGAACTTCAGATTCTGATAAAATTTCACGAAACTTAACTAAGGGAAATTTAACTATTGTGAAAAATAACGATTAGCCTGTTGGATTCAAGCCATAGCTAAATCAATAAAGGCAGTGGGGCTTTCAGGCTAATAACTACCTAAAAAATTTTATTCACATATTTCAGATTAGGAGATTCAGTTTCACCTTTTTGAAATAAAGCAATAATTATTAACATATAGCAAAAGAAATTAATGGGGAATTGGGCATTGGGCATTGGTTATGTGTCGTTAGGGAACTCCAAAAAATAAATTATCAAATGTTTTGGAATCACAACGACTTTCCCTCCCCCTGCTCCCTGCTCCCTGCCCCCTGCCCCCTGCTTTAAAAGCGATAGGATATTTTTTCTTTGGAAGTCCCTTACCTCCTGCCTCCTTCAATGACCTAACCAAAATTCCAGAGGATCTATGGTTGACTTACAGTAAGGCCAACTACGCAAAGTTGCTTCCATCCCTGGCTCGCAATAGGGTGGTTCCAATCCAAGTCCTAAACATAGATGAGATAGGATGTTGGCAAACTGCTGATTGTGACCGAAGTCTCCTAGATGGGCATGGGCGTATTCATGGATGACTATACCAAACCAGTCTTTAGGTGCAACACGACCAACATCTACCAGAATGGTAATTGGGTTTATGAGAATATTACACAGCCCGTCGATGCCGAAGGATTGAGCTATGGGGGCTGCAAAAATTTGGATGTGGCGACGCTCTTGGGGATGAAAACACTCATGACAAAGCTGTAAATAGGCGTTGATCTGAGCGTTAACGGTGTTAATATTATCGCCAATCCAAGTACAAATGGGGATGCGATCGCGCAGGTTATCGAACACATCCACCATACCCGGTTCTAGGGCAAACCCCTGTACCCAATGCAGATAATCTCGGCCACGAGTAAAAGCATCGGTCTGCTTAAGAATCATTCACCAACCCAAAACTGAATAAAACTGGCTTTTTTCCAGAACATCCGGGCTTTGTGTTTCTGTTACATTTTCTGTATTGGAAACCTCACTAGAAGTTTCAATACGGGTTTCTGTACAAAACGATGCCGTGCTGAAGCCACCAAACCGTTTTACTGTACTGGTTCGCAGTCGCATATTTGGGCTGGCGAACCAGAATCTCTCAATGGAACTCATTGTTTCGTATTCGGTTGTCAACACTAGCCCATCTTCATCATCCATGTGAAAAAGACCGACTACAGGCACAATTTCGGCATAGCCTCTTTCACGCAGTAATTTACCACCCCTGGGGTTATCGGCATCAGGCACGATCGCAAATATGGTTTTTCCTTGATGGTTCTCCTCACCCTCTCTGTCCCAAGACATCGTTCCTAGCCAACGCACCCTCGATCCACCTACCGAAAGGCTGGGGTCAATCTGGTGATACTGGCAAAGCTCAATGATTTCTGGATGATTGGCATCTAGAGTTTCTACCTGTATATCCGATTCTCCTACTTCTGAGCGCTTAAAGGCTAGGTGATGAGTTGCACGTTGCGATCGCCACTTACCAGCACTAAGCTGAAAAAAGTCCATTGCGTCTATCAATCTTCTGACTCCTACTAATTACTCCTGCGGATGATTTTTACCTTGTTGTTTCTTTTTAAAGTTTTTGGTATATAAACATTCTAAACATTACAGCGATTGGTGGTCAGCTTCAAGACCTGATTGATTCACGTTACTACAAAGTAATCCCAGAAATTGCCTGTTATCCTATATCTCTGGTGTTTCGGTTGCGATGATTACGGGTGCTTTTAGATGCTGTTATCCTCAGTGGGGAAATTACCTTCACAGAAATTTAACCCTACTTACGTGATGAATCGCGTCCGTCTCTACAAGAATTGGGAGTAATACAGTTAAGCTTGATTTAAACGTCTATTTTTTATCCAAGACATGATTAGATTTCTAAACTTGTCTGTTTTTGCTTCAGTAAAATGTGCAATGACAACCGCATATAAAAATACAAATACAACTATGATAAGTGCAAAAAATAAGTGTAAAATATCTGGTTCCCAAGGGCGATCGCCAATTACACATGCTCTAATAAAACTCAGTATCGGCATATGGACGAGATAAAGAGTATATGAACATCCTGCTAAAGCTTTAGAGAAGTTTTCGTATGCTCCTTCTTGCCTTATTTGACTACGACTATTAACTAAAAGATATATCATAACAGCAGTAGAAGTTCCTATTAAAAAATCTGCTGTCTCCCGGCTAGATATAAAACGTTCACTTGTTAAGGCAATGTACAGGATTATTATAGACAAAATAGTGAGTGAATTTAGGATATTGTTTTTCTTAAGATATTTAGAAGGATGACATATACTAACTAACGCTCCCATCAGCCAAACCAAAAAATACATTCTAATACTCGAACCAACCATTAATAATATCCCTAAAGTTAAACAAGCGTAGAAAACACGTGCTTTTAAGGATTTAACACAAAAAAATAGGATGATTGAAGGAAAAAGCATATAGTACCAAAATTCATAGGCTAAAGTCCAAACTGCCTTATTTGAACCAAATAAATCTACAAAAATTGTTTGCAAAAAAGCTAGAGTTCCCAAAGCATTTTGAAATGTAAAATTTTCCAAAATTTTATAAGTTGCTAAATGACCGTTATGAAACTTTTCTCCATAAAAGCTATCTTGTCCAGTACCAAATATTTTTATACCTAGAAAATCCCAAAATGAAGACAGTAATAGAGCAGGAATCAATACTACATATAAGCGTGTTAAACGATCTACTAAATAATTAACCCAAGACCATTGCTTTTGCTGGATTCTTCTTATTACGCTAGCTGAAATGAAAAACCCACTTAGCACAAAAAAAATCATTACAGATTGATGACCCAATACTGTTAATGAATTTAATCTTTTTATCAAAAAATTAGGATTACTAATTTCTGAATATTCTATAAATAATAAAAGTCTCATATGACCAAGAAAAACCAATAAAGCAGCTAACCCTCTTAATAAATCAAGATGAGTTGACCATCGATAATTCCTCATTGAAGGAATATTATAAATTGGCTGAATCTGAGTTTTTTCTACTGACATTTTGTTTATTTAAGAAACAGAAAATTGTTATAATATAGGATAAATAATCCCGATTAGGGAACGTCTCATATATTACTTCAATGGCGAAGTATGCCACTTATAAGGTATACAGAGAAACGTGTCAATACATCAAAACAAGCAAAGCTTAATTCATTTTACAGAGTTATTAAATGTGCCATTTAAAAAATACTTCCCTAGTTAAACTTTTAAAACAAGGAGAATAGAAAGAAAACAATTGGTAGTTAAATACCACAAATAATATACAATTATCTATATATGAATACCTACAAGTTTACAAAAAGTTTTTTTGAATTTTATAGCATCTTTATCAAACTCAAGTTAGCAAAATGAAATTCCTTAAGCAAGGTTTAGGAATCCCACTGATCATGTAATTAGCCGTCTGTTATTAGTTTGAAAAAATAATACAGAGGAGAGGTAACTTGGGTTTAACTTCGTTCAATTCAAGCTATCTTTACCTATATTTATAAAAACTTATAACAACAAAGATTTTTGATATTTATCTGGTGACAGTCATAGAAGAGCGTTAAATATTTCCCAAAACAAAATTATTTCAGAAACAAAAAACTCATGATAGCATCTTCAGATATCAGGCTAACCTGAACAATGGTATCATGAGTCACAAAAATTAGATGTGTACATCTATACAGCACTACAGAGGCTTATTACTTACTAGTAGCGATCGCTTCGTTTAAAACTAACTCTGGTTGTGGTGTCTCCTCTTCTTCTGGCAGACCGTAAATTGACCTGTATAACTTCACGTACTCTTTGGCAGATTGATACCAACTAAAGTCTTGGGCCATGCCCCGCTTTTGTAGTTCTAGCCATTGTGGTTTGAAACGGAAGCCTTCCCAAGCCCGGATCATACAGGTGAAAAGGTCTAGCGGTTCATAACGATCAAAGCAATAACCGGTGCCCGCTGCATTTTCGGGATCGTGATGGCTTACGGTGTCAACTAATCCACCTGTGCGGCGGACAATAGGCACAGAACCATAGCGTAAAGACATCATTTGGCTGATACCGCAAGGTTCAAAACGACTAGGCATTAAGAAAGCATCAGTACCAGCGTAGATCCGGCGAGACAGGGCATCGTTATACAGTAGATAAGTTGCCATGCGTCCGGGAAAGCGCGATGCTAATTGCCACATCTGAGTTTCATAGTAGCGATCGCCTGTCCCTAACAGCACAAACTGTGCATCTGTATAAGAAAGGAAGCGATCGAGGATTTGCAATATCAAGTCAATGCCTTTTTGTTCAACTAATCGGGTCACAATCCCAATTAAAAAGGCTTTGGAATTGACTTCTAATCCTACTTCTTCTTGCAAAGCAATTTTGTTGACTTTGCGTTTATCTAAAGTATCAGCAGTAAAGGTCTGGGCAATGTATTTATCATTTTCTGGGTTATAAACTTCAGTATCTATGCCGTTAATAATCCCAGATAACTTACCGCTAATAAAGGACAGCAAACCTTCTAACGTTTCACCGTAAGTAGGTGTCTTGATTTGCTCGGCATAGGTGGGCGAAACTGTATTTACCTTATTGGCAAATTGCACCGCCGCCGCCATAACGTTGTGTCCTTGCATATACCAGGGACACCAAGTAATTTTTTCTAAATACCAACGCCACGGCCCTTGATAAGCCAGATTATGAATGGTGAAGACTGTGGTGATATCAGGATCTTGGTGCATCCATACGGGAATCATCCCCGTATGCCAATCGTGACAATGGATAATTTCCGGTTTCCAGTAATTCCAGGCAAACTCGGCTGCACCATTGGCAAAAAAGGTGAACCGCCAGTCTTCATCATCTCCCGAATAAATGCGGCGGGGTAGAAAAACGGGATGTCCAAATAAGTACAAGGGAACATCAGTACCAGGCAGAACGCTTTCATAAACAGCAAATTCCTGGAACATCGCAGCTCCCCGCCAGATGGGTTCTTTGGGAATTTCCATTTTGTCTGGCAGGAAGCCATAGTAAGGCAAGAATATCCGCACATCATGCCCCATTTCTCTCAGAAATTTGGGTAATGCCCCAACAACATCACCCATTCCTCCTACTTTGGCAATGGGTGCTGCCTCTGCTGCAACAAATAGAATCCGCATGGTAATTTTTGCTTCCCCGGTTCTGTCTATATTGTCAAATTAACTCTTGTCGCGTCTGGCACATATGAGAGTGCAACGGCGATCAACTCTTATCTAATCACATCTGCTTGCCCAATTGCTTAAGAACCGCGTTGAATCACCGCAAAAATTTCTGATAAAATTTCTTGCGCTCCCTGTTGCCGCAACACTTGGGCTAGTTCTATGCCTAGTGCTTCAGCATTATTGGCAATCCCTGTGACGGTATCTTTTACGAACTTTTGACCATCTACACTAGCAACTATCCCTGTTAAGGTCAAATTATCACCAGATATTTCTGTATTTACACCAATAGGGACTTGACAGCCACCCTCTAGAGAGCGTAGAAAAGATCGTTCAGCGAGACAGCGATCGCGTGTTTCGGGGTGTTCGATCGCTTTGAGTAGAGATAGCACTTCACTATCATTAGCACGGCATTCAATACCCAAGGCTCCTTGTCCAACAGCATGGAGGGAGATTTCTTTAGGGAGAATTTGATGAACGCGATCGCCCATTCCCAATCTTTCTAAGCCTGCTGCTGCCAAAATTAGGGCATCGTATTCGCCTGCATCCAGTTTTGCCAACCGTGTAATCAAGTTTCCCCGCACATCCTTAAAGGTAAAGTGGGGGAAGTGATGACGTAACTGCGCTAACCGCCGCAGCGAAGATGTACCAATTACAGCACCTTCTGGCAATGTATCAATTTGTTTATCTTTGTGCTTTTCATGCACCACTAATGCATCTGCTGGATTTTCCCGTTCAGTAATGGCTGCCAGTGTTAACCCTTCTGGTAAATGAGTCGGCAAATCCTTGAGGGAATGAACCGCAAAGTCAATCTCCTGATTGAGCATTCCGACTTCAAGTTCTTTAGTAAAAAGTCCTTTATCGCCAATCTTAGCTAGTGCTACATCCAAGATTTTATCGCCTTGGGTAGACATGGTGTGGACTTCAAAAATGATATCAGGGAATCTTTTCTGGAGTTGCTCTTGTACCCAGTAGGTCTGAACCAGAGCAAGTTGGCTTTTGCGTGAACCAATCCGAATAGTGCGTGGAGGGCTAGAAACAACTGAAGTCATAAAACAATATAATATCGCAGGCGATAAATTCACTCTCATCTAGACTACCGTAGTCAGAGACTCATACCAATCTTGGGGTTTGGATTTTGGATTTTGGATTACAATTCTTTACCTAAAGCTGGTTTTAGGAATCTCAAACAATTTTATTGAGTACAGCATTATTACGGTACGAGCCACTATATTTATTACTCGCAGACAATAAAAATACACGGTGCATCGATTGAAAACTGCTATAAACTTGATGTAGGACTTTCGCAGTAGCAAAAATTATGAGTGTTGCAAAATCTGCATCTCTAACCCTAGAGGAGTTTCTGAAGTTACCAGAAACAAAGCCTGCAAGCCTTTATATTGATGGTGAGATTATCCTAAAACCAATGCCAAAAACGCGCCACTCCCGACTTCAGGCTAAGTTGCTCGATGGAATTAATGAAGTCACAGAAAAGCGGCAAATCGCTTATGCTTTTCCAAAGTTGCGTTGTACTTTTGGTGGTCGGTCAATTGTTCCAGATGTGGCAGTTATCCGTTGGCAACAAATTGAGTTTGACGATAATGGAGAACCTGTAGATGATGTGCTAATTGCTCCAAACTGGACAATTGAAATTCTTTCTCCAGATCAAAGTTCCAATCGAGTTACCAGCAATATCTTACACTGTTTAAAATATGGTTGTCAGTTGGGATGCTTGATTGATCCCGATGACCGTTCAGTTCTCGTTTTTCAACCACATCAACAACCAGAATTTTGTCATAAAGGAGATAGCTTGCCTGTTCTAGATGGTGTTGATTTAAAATTGACCGTAGAAGAGGTATTTGGCTGGTTAAGGATGAAAACAGACTGAGCAACTTCAGTTTCCGTTGGGGCTTCGGCGTAAAACGTTGAGCCATCGCTCAGTCGAAGATTTAAATTATCTTATTAATATCAGACTAATTCAAACCACATCCTTTGTGGACGTGATTTTTATTGGACTAATGATTAATGACTCTCGGATTGCAGTTTTATTCGACATTAAGGGTCAGATTTGAGATATTCCTGTAATTCTTGGGTACGCAGCTTGGTGGTATTTTCTAGACAACCAGAATAAATGCTAGAGGCAATACTTCCTCCGTCATATTTGCTTCTCTCAAACTCACAATTGGTATCTCGAAACTTGATCCATGCAAGTTGTGCAGCAATCAACTTCTGTTTCCTAGACCTTTCTAAGGTAGGTAGCAATTGTTGATAAACTTGATTCAGTTTTTTATCTGCATTCTGATAAGACAACTTCGCGCATTCATTAATTGCTGTTTGGGTTTGAGGATTATTGCAGTTGAATTTTTGAACTAAGCGAATCTCTGGTAAATCAGGGATTGTGCCTGCTATTGTTATGGTGGGGGTATCTAAACTGCTGAGAGTTAGCATACTTGCTAGAACTAGTAATAATTGACGCATGGAAAAATTTTATTGTTTAAGTATAGATAAAAGATACCAAAATACGCGTCAGCATTGGTATGTTCTAATGCAGAAGACTTCTAAACTTTCTGTAAAAGGTAAATTAGCCGCCAGAAGGAAGCCGAAATTTCGCAAGAATGCTAGAAAGAATTTAGTATTTTAGTGATCTAAGTTTAGCTTTTATATTTTATGAATCGTTCCGCCTGTCTCATCTTCAATCCAGTTGCGGGTCAGGGTGACCCAGACTTAGAACTGGCAGAAATTCGGGCAATATTAGAGCCAGAAATTGATCTAGATATTTATCTAACAACTGAAGAAATCGACGCTGACGAATTAGCCTATGCAGCCGTAGAGCGAGGGGTAGATGCAATCATTGCTTCGGGTGGAGATGGAACCCTCTCCGCAGCGGCGGCGGCTCTTGTGGGTACTGATATTCCATTTGGCATCATTTCCCGAGGAACAGCAAACGCTTTTGCCACAGCTTTAAACATTCCTGACACGATCGCAGGTGCGTGTCAGACAATTTTGCAGGGAGGAACCTGCCATGTAGACGTAGCCTATTGCAACGATCAGCCAATGGTACTTTTGGCAGGTATTGGCTTTGAAGCTGAAACTGTAGAATTGGCAGACAGGGGCGCTAAGAATCGGTTTGGGATGATGGCCTACGTTTTCGCTGGAATTCAGCAACTAAGAAATTTAAAAAACTTTGATGTTGAAATTGAAACAGAAGATAGGATAATTAAAACTAGTGCCTGTGCAGTTACAGTAGCAAATGCCGCGCCTCCTACTTCAGTTTTGGCTCAAGGCCCAGCAGGCCTGATTTATGATGATGGGTTACTAGATTTGACGATTGTGGCTCCAACTAACAAAGCAGGAGCGATCGCAGCTACATTTCATCTATTCCAAACGGCTTCTACAGGTAACGCCGTAGAACGGGATGATATTGGCTTTCTGCGAGCCAAACAATTTAAAATCACAACTGAGCCACCGCAAAAGGTTGTTCTAGATGGTGAAATAGTGGGCACAACTCCTGTAGAAATTAAGTGTGTACCAGCAGGTTTGAACATTTTTGTGCCATTAGTAGAAGAAGTTGAGCCTACCGAAAAACTAGAGGGACTCCCTAATCTGACTATTGAGATGAAAGACACGGTAGAGGAGTGAGGGCATGGGGCATGGGGCATTGGGAAAGAGGCAGAGGGGCAGGGTGCGGGGTGCAGAGGGGAAAATTCTCCCTTGCTCCCTGCTCCCTTGCTTCTTCTCCTGCCTCGCCTGCTCCTCTTCAATTGAAAACTCAGGAGTAGGTTGCATTGAAACTTGTATCTGATCCAGCGATCGCTAACAAAATTCGTAAGATGAATCAGCGAGTACGGTGGCAAGATCCGTTAATTGCGGAACGCAACATCGATCAAACTCGCCTGGTGTTGGAACATGGTCAAACAGACAATTCTGAGTTCTCATTTTTAGTTGTAGGTGATAGTGGTTCCGGCAAGCACCGGGGACACAATCCCCAGCGAAAGGTGGCTGAACTTATGTTGCCCCATCACAGCGAATGCCGTTTTATGCTGCATACCGGAGATGTGATCTATTTAGTGGGGTCGAGTGAATACTATCAGCAGAACTTCATCCAGCCTTATCAAGAGTTTATCTTGGGGGGAGAGCATCCCAGACAGGTTGCCTATGACCAGATGATTTTTAAGCTCCCCATTTTACCTGTACTGGGAAATCACGATTACTATAACTTGCCGATTCTATTGAGCTTGGCCTCTCTGACAACATTACCCATTCGCCGCCTGTTGCGATCGCGGTTAGACCTAGATGTAGGCTTGCATGGCTCAGGAACCGGTGAAGCTTACGCACGGGCGTTTCTGGACTATCTTAAGGCGTTTCAGCTTCCAGGAGAGTTAGCCAGCCACTTAGATAAACACTACACAGCCAAGACAGATACAGGTTATTGTCTTAGCTATGAACCCGGGCATTTTACCCGCCTTCCCAATCGCTATTACACCTTTCGCTATAACGGGATTGATTTCTTTGCCTTGGATTCTAATACATTTAACGATCCACCACCCCTGCCTAAAACAAAAGAAGGTGATGCTGATCGCAGACTTTTAGAAAAACGTCGTGAAGATTTAGAGCAAGAAAAGCAGCAAATCATTGAAAAATCAGCCAAGCTTCGTCCAGAAAACCCCAACGAAGCTGACCAATTAGACGACTACCACGCTAACCTGTCACAAATTGAAGAAATTATTGTTGATATCGACAAGCAATTAGCTGCTGATAAAACAACGCTAACTGACACCGAACAACTAGACTGGCTCAAGCAAAAATTAATTGAATCTTGGAATAACTCTGAAGTTCGGGGAAGGATAATTTATTTCCATCATCCACCATACGTAACTGAAGCGACAAAGTGGCAACAAGCACAAACTTTGATAATTCGCGATCGTCTTCGTGGTGTACTGGATGCGGTAGCGAAAAAAGTAGGTTCCCTAACTCAGGGGCGTCCTTTAGTTGATTTGGTATTAAACGGTCACGCGCACTGCTTGGAACACTTAGAGACAATGGATACAGGACACGCTGACTCTCATATCCACTGGATTGTTTGTGGTGGTAGCGGGTTTAGTTTGCGCCGCCAACGGATTGAGGGAGCAGATTTGATGGAAACTTTTGGAAATGAAAATAGATTAGTGGCGCGATCGCATCTCTTCATTGGTCGCAACGGTCAAGGTTCTCAGAAGCGGCGACCTTACTCAGGTTTACGCATTGACGTTAAAGGAGATGGGCAGCCTAAGTTTATTGTCCGTCCTTTGGTTGCCGAATGGCATCAGCGACAATGGCATAATCGAGAACTCGAGCCACTAATCATTTAATTAATTCTGGGGATTTGACTAAAGAGCAACTAAGCATAGCAGAGTTTGTAGGGGAGTCTAAATCTCCGTTACAAAATTGAATTACAAATTATTTTAGCGATCTACCGATCCCATCACAACATCAATGCTTCCCAGAATAACGAAAATATCTGCTACTTTTTGACCTTGGATTAACTGAGATAAAACTTGTAAATTATTGAAATCGGCTGGACGAATTTTCCAACGCCAAGGGAAGATATGATCATCTCCGATGATATAAATTCCTAACTCTCCCCTGCCTGACTCTATACGCACATAATGTTCACCTTGAGGAATTTTAAATGTGGGTGCAACTTTTTTGGCAATGAATTGATAATCAAACCCGTTCCACTTAGATTTAGCACCTGCTTTCATGCGTTGAGCTTCTAAATTTTCGTATGCACCACCAGGTAATCCGTTGAGTGCTTGCTGAACAATCTTGACTGACTCACGCATCTCTCCAAGTCTGACGACATACCTAGCAAAACAATCTCCGGCTGTATCCCACTGTACTTCCCAGTTAAAATCGTCGTAGCATTCATAGTGGTCAACCTTTCGTAAATCCCACTTCACCCCAGAAGCCCGTAACATCGGCCCAGAAATCCCCCAATTAATCGCTTCTTCGCGGCTTAAAACTCCTACACCCTCAACTCGGCGGCGAAAAATAGGATTATTGGTAATCAGTTTTTCATACTCATCAATGGTAGGTGCAAAATAGTTACAGAAGTCTTTGCATTTATCCACCCAGCCGAAAGGGAGGTCAGCAGCAAGACCTCCGATGCGAAAATAATTGTTATTGACCATCCGATAGCCTGTAGCAGCTTCAAACAAATCGAGAATCATTTCGCGATCGCGCAAAGTGTAAAATATAGGAGTTTGTGCGCCAGTATCTCCCACAAAAGGCCCCAACCACAGCAGATGATTGACAATTCGGGCTAACTCCAGCATGATTACTCGAATGTAGCTGGCACGTTTTGGAATAGTGATATTTGCCAGTTTTTCGACAGCATTCACCGTCACGGCTTCATTAAACATTCCGCCATAATAGTCCCATCGACTTACATACGGTACGTACATTATATTGGTGCGGTTTTCGGCAATTTTTTCCATACCTCGGTGTAAGTAGCCGAGGACAGGTTCACAGTCCACCACATCTTCGCCATCTAAAGTGACAACAATCCGAAAGCACCCATGCATCGAGGGGTGATGGGGGCCAAAGTTAATCACCATTGGCTCAGTCTTAGTTTCAATTCTGACCATAAATAGTTTCCCTAATCTCTAAATATTTCTGAAAAAGATGCTATTTTTGAAAACTTTAGAGAATTTACGGACTGGAGTCTTGCAAATTCGTCCGATTTTTTGCAGATTTATCCTATCTTTGTTGAATAGTTTTAGGAGTTACACCCATTAGACGCTTACAGTGAAAATTGAGATGGCTTTGGCTAGCAAAACCAACCAAGTGAGCAATTTCAGCTATTGTCATTTCTCTCTTCAGCAATAATTCCTGGGCACGTTGCACCCGACAGTGAATTACATAGTTATGGGGAGTCATTCCCGTAGATTGCTTAAAAAGCTGGGAAAAATAATGAGGACTCATTGGTATCAATGCCGCCAATTCTGCTAATCCTAAATTCTGGTTAAGATGTTCATGAATGTAGTCTATAACTTGCTGTAATTGACGCCGTGATAAACCATTGTTATATACTTTTAATATCGGTTTACGCGTGGAATAGTGTTCCATGAGATGCACTGATAAAGCATTGACCATCGTCTCTGCATAAAGACGGCTCCCTAAAGGATTATTTTCCAAAATGCCTTTTAGTGCTAGCCCTATTTGATAAATTAGGGGATCGGGTGTGGCAAAGTGCGGCACAAGTTGAATTTGTTCGGCATCTGCTGTTTCGTCAACTGCACGAGCGAAAATTTGTGGTTCAATAGCAACTAGAATAAAGTCCCCTTCAGCATCCCAAGCTGCCTGATGCCCGACGTTAACAGGAGTAATAATAATATCGCCTCCAACTACAGCATCATGATGCTTGCGTCCATCCATTTTCCGTTCAGCATTAATTACCCGCGTTCCATGAGTGAAAATGATCAGAGAATGCCACAAGGGAGTGCAAACTTCAGGAAATTCATAAGCAGGTTGACACATATATGTAAATGAAGCACCCTGCCAACCTGCTTGAAGGCTTGTGAGAATTGGTAGACGTGGAAATAGCGGGAATACCTCATCTTCTTTAGTGATAACTAAGGGCTTTTCTTTTAACATGGACTACTCACCACAAGTTATTACAAGCCCAATGTATCAAAAGCTAAAAAATTATCATATCCCAGGTTGTACTTTATTCATTTATACAAATAGAGACGCAATGATCATTGCGTCTCTCAAAACCGCCTATTTAGCCTTCTTCCGTGTAATTGCACTCAGCAAAAAGGATGGTTGTAATTAAAGTATTCCTGGACCTCTACCGCGTGTATCACTATTTTCGGTCAACTTGCCTTCTTCGTCCTGACTAAGTTCTCCGAGTTCTTCAATACGTTGGGCTTTCTCTTCTGCTGCCTGTTTGCGTGCATCACCCGGTTCTTCGTAGTACATTTCCGGTTCAACAGCATAGTTGTTCAACAAACCTTCTTTGTCCACGGTATATCCGTCAGTAGTGCGTATACTGTCTGGATGGGTTTGGTCATCGGTAGGTGCATCTGCCTCCCTTTCTTCTGTAGGGAGTGTTTTGTACAGAGTTCCCTCTCTTTCCATTCGCGCAGCTGTTTCAGCTGGGATAATACCGCGATCATACGTATCTACTTCAGCTCGATCAGATGAATCTATACCTTTATTAACTGCTTCATTAGCCATAAATTATGCCCTCGTTAAAGAATCTATTAAATAAACTCAAAGCCTAGATTAGGCTGTTTTTCATCTTCGATCTACTATCTTTAGAAGTGATTTAAAATTAAATATAATGTTATGCTCTCTATCTTTTGATGTATGATGTATTCAAAAGATTAATACAAAGCCCGGCTAAATACTTGTAATTTCCATTCATCGTGTGAAACAAGGGTTTTAGCTAAAGTTAACACTGGTAGCAATAAAAATTATTGTATCCCGACTGCGTTTTGTATCGAAAATAGGATAATTACAAAAATCCCGGCTTCTTAAAGAAGTCGGGAATGTGAACCATTAGATTGTATAGATTTAATTAGGGAACGATACAGACTAGTGTACTGAGGCTAAGACAGCTTGATGCAAATCCAATCACTATTCAAATTAACAAGACTTGGGGTTTAAGCAACTTGTTAAAGGTAAACTAACTTACGCCATAGTGCACTAGTTTAATGCTTGAGAAATTTATTCACCCACTAATTGATTTTTCAGTGATTGAATCTCATCGGCTAATTCTTGCCGGGTTGAAGCCTTTAAGAGATAACGGGAAATAAACCAAGTGACATAACTAATTCCAACTAATTCAAAAGTTGGTGATAGTAATGGAATATCATTGATTGCACCCAGTACTGCTAGCACTAACTTGGCTGTAACAATTGCCGCCAAAATTAAACCAACTGTTATTAGAGGTTGCTTATAGTTTTGAAAAAAGCTACCTAAGTATTCAGGCAATTGCTCCAAAAATTGAGAAACTTGTCTACTGATTTGCTGCCATTGAGATTCAGGTTCGCTTGCTGGTGGTAACTTTGGTAAGTTTTCAGTATCTCTACCTTCAAGTGCTAGCGTACCTTGTGAAAAAGAGGTATTGATGGATTCAAGTTGCTGTTGTTCGGTTTCCATAGTTTTTATTTTCGGTAAGTACAAGAGTTTATATAACTGACTGATCGTCAATGAATATAATTATCAAGGTCATCAGTTGTCAATTTGTCAATTATTAATGGTCAGTAATAAGTAGAACTGACCACTAAAACTGAGCAGAGGCATCTAAATTTTTTATTTATGCCTACCTACTCATTTAGATTTATTGTTAGCTATCTTAGCTTTGCGGTGGAGCAACAGTTGCTTTAACAACTACAGTTTTGACACCTTTGATTTCTTTAGCCAAACGTTCAATCTTAGCCAACTCCTGCTGATTGTTTACAGTTCCTGCAACAGTGACAGTTCCATCCTCTGCTGCATCAACTGTTAGTTGGCCCTTGGGTATGTTAGCCTCCAACTTGGAGCGAACTTCACTCGCTAGATCACCTGTAGCTCTTTGTGTATCACCACCAGTTGCATTATTGCGCTGTTCGCGGGCACGGATATCAGCATCAAGTTGTCTTCTGCGAACTTCACTTTGCGCGTCTTCTTGAGCAGCTTGTGTTGCTTGTGTACTTGGTGCTTCTGGAGCTTCATTAGGAGCAGGCGCAGTTACAGTTGTTTTGGCAGCATCTTGACAGGCAGCAACGCCAAAAACTAGAAGACAACTAATTAAGAAAGGAGTTAGCTTTTGCATATGTTTAATTCGGAATCGGAAAGTGAAATTTGTAAAGTTCGTTAATGTTAAGGCAGATGAGAGGAGCAAAGTTTTCATCTTCTTGCTCCTACAATTTTGGTTAGAGTGTTTCATCACGGCGATCAACAATGACTACAGCAGGATCGTCTCTATGAATGTCTCCTGAGTAATTGGTCTGATCGCTATTAATAACTGCTGTGCCCTGATGCGCTCCTCTGTCTAAACCTAAGCTATGTTCGCCTAAATCAGTACCATCATAAATAGCAAATTCTTGAATGCCTCTACGATTGAGAATGGGTTCAGCTTGGCGGATTTCAGCTTCTGTACCATCGATAATTACCAAGTAGTCGCCTCTTTGGAAGCGATCGCTATAAACTCGCGCCTTGTCTTCAGGAATTCCCAAGCCAACGAGTCCGCCTACAATACCCCCAGCTGCTGCACCGATCGCACCGCCAGCTAGTGTTGATGCTAAAGCAGTTGCTGCTGCACCACCTGCGATTACGGGCCCAATTCCAGGAATCGCTAAAGTCCCAAGACCAACTAATAAACCGGTCAAGCCGCCTACGACACCGCCTGTAGCTGCTCCAGCCTTTACACCATCGTCTGCTTTGTTACCTGTGCCGACATTTTTATCTACATCTACACCAGCGATCCCATGACCGTTTGCATCCTTGGCGATGATGGAAATTCTGCTTAAGGGAAAACCTGCATCTCGTAATTCTGTAATTGCTGCTTCTGCATCTCGGCGATGAGAGAATACTCCAATCGCGCGTTTAGCAACACTACTATGAGCCACATTAACATTAGAAGTTGGAGCTACATAATCAGCATTTCTAGCATCTGGATTGTCATAAATACCAAACTCTTCGACACCACCCTGATGTAGAATTGCTTCTGCTCTAGCTATTTCTGTATCTGTACCATCTAGGATGACTAAATAGTGTCCGCGTTTTACACGTTCGTCGTAAACTCTAGCTTGTTCTTCGGGGATTCCTAAACCAACCAATGCACCAAGCAAACTACCAGCTACTGCACCAATACCAGCACCAGCGAGAGTCGTAGCTAAGGTTGTTGCTGCGGCCCCAGCCAGCATAATTGGCCCGATTCCAGGAATTGCCAAAGTACCAAGACCGACTAATAACCCAGTCAATCCGCCCAAAGCACCGCCTGTAGCTGCTCCGACTTTAGCGCCTTCGTCAGATTTATCACCGACGCGATCGCGTACATCAGCACCAGCAATATTATCTTTGTCTCCATCCTGGGTAATGACAGAGACTCTGTTCATGTCAAAGCCAACTTTTTTTAATTCATGTAGGGCATTTTCAACATCTCGACGATGAGAAAATACACCTACGCCACGTTTATGTACACCTACAACCATTATTCTTTCTCCTCAGCAAAAATCAATTATTCACTAATTTATAGCTCCTAATAAGCATTATTAATACATATTTAGCTTTACATTTCATCAATCGCTTGGAAGAATTTTTATCTCTATCATTAGACATACGTGCTTTTATCTAAAGATAGTAAAAAACTTTAATATTCCAACAAATTATGATTTAGAAAAGTTATATAATTAGCTATTATATCTATAGAAAAATATCTAAATTATTAGTTTTAAAATTAGTTAAATTCCTGTTAAAAGAACTATCTCTTAGATGTAATCTTTAATAAAAACATTCTAGGGAAAAATCTTACTAGCAACAAACGGATTGAATCTTATCAAATAGATTGATATTAAACCACCAAAATTTACATTATTTTATTTAGTCAAAAAATAATAAAAAGATTTGTTTTTTGTAAAATACGACTTCTGGCAAGCAAACTTCTTACCTAAGAAAGTACCAGTTTATATAACTGGCAACTAAATTGATGAATAAGCCGTTTTATACAGCAGTTTGCTTTTTAAGTGAGGTACAAAATGCAGGACTCACGCATCAGATATAAAGAGTTTCTACCTCCTACCTCACTTCGGCTACGCCCAACTCTTGGAGAGGCTGCGCCCGGAAGCGTAGCTATGCCGCAGGCTTTACGGCTGCGCTCAGTGATACCCCCTGCCTTAAAATCCATGTCTTTGTACTTCATGCAGATAAAAACTGCTGTAAATGGTTATTAAATTGACTGCAAGTGAGAGAATACTATGTTTCAAAATGTTTTAACTATTTGGGGATGGGACTGGCTATCTTTTGGATTAGCACCAATAAGTTTAGCTCAGGAAGTACTAACTCCAGAAGAAGCATCAGTTCTGTTTTCTGGCCCTCAATTCTTGGTAGCATTGCTGGCTGGAGTCTTAATGGCATTTGCCTTTCAATTATTACTTACTAATTTTTCAGTCGCTGTAGGAATTTCATCTTGGGAAATTGACTCAGATTCTGATGATGAGTCAGAAAGTTTAGGTAGTAAAATTCGTGCGACTCAAACCAAAATTGGTGCTTGGGCGTTGCTAACCGTTAGTATTGCATTATTTATTGCTTGTTTTCTGGCGGTAAAACTTAGCTTAATCGAAAGTGAATCTCTAGGCGCAACTATGGGTGTAGTCATCTGGGCTACCTATTTTTCACTAGTAATTTGGTTCGGTTCATCAGCAGTAGGTTCTTTTATTGGTTCTATCGCTAGTACTGTGACTTCTGGTTTTCAAACTCTGATGGGTACCGCAACTGCTGGAATCGGTGCTAATAGTGCGAAAAAACAATTGGTTTCTACTGCTGAAGATATTACAGCCGCAGTTAGGCGGGAATTAACTTCAGGTTTTAATCCTGAAGATATTAGCAATACACTCCAAAGTTCTTTAAGCTCTTTGCAATTGCCAAAGCTGGATATCACAGAAATTCGTAACCAATTTGACCAGCTTCTTAAAGATACAGATTTGCAATCTATTGCTAACAGCGACTTACTGCAAAATATCAATCGTCAAACCTTTGTTGATTTAATTAGCAGTCGCACGGATTTATCTAATGAAGATATAAATGGCATTGCTGACCAATTTCAAGGTGCTTGGCAACAAGCTTTGAATCGCAGCAATCCCACAGAACAAGTAATTAATTTGCTAAAGTCTGCTACTCCCGAAGAATTGAATTCAGATCAATTAGGTGAACGGCTTCAAGAACTGGTTGCAGTTGGAGGTGGGAATGGCAAGCAAAGCAATGGTGTAATCAAACAAGCTATTCGATATGGCTTGAGTGCTGCTGTACCAGCAGTTATGGAGCAGGCTAACCTTTCCAATATCGATGTTAACAAAATTACTAATCAGTTGCAAAAGCTGAAAGAAAAAGTTCAAGATGTTGATGTAAATCAAATCACAGAACAACTCCAAAGACTTAGAGATGAAGCAACTGAACAAGTATCTGCAAGGTTGCCAATATCACTCGAAAATACAATTAAGGCAGATGTAAAAGACTACATATTGAATTCGTTTCCTTGGCATTTTAACCGCATTACCTTAAGAGATGAATTTAAAGAACTCATCTATGACGTTAATGCAGATCCGACAACTGTGAGACGAGAGTTGGAAGAAATCAATCAAGAATATTTTACCAACTTGCTGAAGCAACGGGGTGATATTAGCGAACTCAGGGTGAAAGAAATTTCCGAACAAATGGAAAGCGATCGCCTGGAAGTTTTAGAAACTGTAAAACAGGCTCAAGCGCGAGAAAAAGGGCAAGATTTCCGCAGCCGCATCGAAGATTATCTGCGTTCTACCGGGAAAGAAGAACTCAACCCTGAAGGTATTGAACGCGACTTTACGAGATTAGTGGAAGATCCAGAAGCTGGGTTTGAAGATTTAAGCGATCGCTTCGGACAATTTGACCGCGACACCTTGGTAAAATTGCTCCAGCAACGTCAAGATATCAGCGAAGAGGAAGCTAACAATATTGTTGGTCAACTTGAAAGCAGCCGCGATAATTTCTTGAATCGTGCAAGAGAACTGCAAGAACAAGCAAAAGCCAGAGCCGATGAACTGCGCCAAAGAGTTGAAGATTATCTGCGAAATACTAACAAAGAAGAACTCAATCCCGAAAGTATCAAACGTGAGTTTAGAACCTTACTAGACGATCCACAAGCTGGAATTAGCCAATTAACTTCGCGCTTATCGCAATTTGACCGCGATACACTAGTCCAATTGCTCAATCAACGTCAGGATTTGAGCGAAGAACAGATAAACCAAACTCTCGATCAAATCGAAGCAGTCCGAGATAGTATTTTGCAAGTACCACAGCAGGCAAAAGAACAGTACGAAAAGACCACAAAAGCGATCACAGAATATCTTCGTAATACCAACTTGGAAGAACTTGATCCAGAAGGGATCAGGAGCGATTTGGAAAAATTACTCGATGACCCAAAAGCAGGAGCTTTAGCACTGCGCGATCGCCTATCTCAGGTTGATCGAGAAACCTTGGTTCAACTCGTGAGTCAACGGGGAGATTTGAGCCAAGAGCAGATTAATCAGATAATTGATCAGGTACAAGATGCGATCACTAGTATTGTGAGAGCGCCACGACGTTTGGCCAAGCGTACCACTCAAGTAGCTCTGGATTTTGAAGCAAATCTTGAAGATTATCTGCGTAATACCAACAAAGAAGAACTCAACCCAGAAGAAATTAAACGCGATTTGCAACTGCTGCTATCTTCTCCCCGTGCTGGAATTGGGAGTTTAAGCGATCGCGCTTCCAAATTTGACCGTTCGACAATTGTAGCCCTGTTATCCCAACGGGAAGATATCTCAGAAGAGGAAGCTAACCGAATTGTGGATCAAATTGAGTCTGTTCGCACCTCGATTGTCGAACAATTCCAGCAGATCCAGGAAAGGGTGCAATCAGTGCTTGATGGAGTTTTTGCGAGAGTTCGCAACTATCTCAACTCGCTGGATCGTTCCGAACTCAGCTATGAAGGAATTAAGCAAGACTTTGCGAAAGTCTTCGACGATCCGCAAGCTGGATTTGAAGCATTGCGCGATCGCCTCAGTCAATTTGATCGTGACACCTTAGTTGCTGTCATCAGTTCTCGTGAGGATATTTCTCAAGAGGATGCTAACCGGATCATTGACCAAATAGAAGCGGCGCGCGATGGCGTACTACAACGAGCCGAACGCATCCAAAAAGAAACACAAAAACGCCTGAAAGCGATCCAAGAGCAAACCAAAAAGCAAGCTCAAGAAACCAAAAAAACCGTTGCAAATGCTGCGTGGTGGTTATTTGGGACAGCATTGACTTCCCTTGCAGCTAGTGCGATCGCTGGAGCAGTTGCCGTTACAGGGTTACCTCTACCTCGCTAAAATTCATCATAAATTTATAAAAAAAGTGGTAATTAATGCCACTTTTTTTATAAATAAAACAAACTACCCCCAAGACGCTATCATGACTTTATTATTCCGATATAGATTACAAAACCCTGTCTGAGCAAAGGTTTCAGATTTTTTTGTGGTGAGAAGAATAAAAGAAGATTAATTATTATTTCTTATAGATAGAAAAAAGTAGCCTTGAGAGTAATATCATAATCTTGTGATTGTAATACAAAAAAAACATCATAAGATTTATGCGATTGCGTACTAAAAATCTGCTTGTTCCCTAGCAGCCTAGTACTGTAAGCAATGAATAGATAAGGCACAAGGATATTAACATGATTCTTGGCGCAATTTGATGCCAAATCATTAATATATGCAGTGCTTCTCAAATGTTTAGACTTAACAGAAACGCCTGTTCCAATCAGGTGTGGTTCAGTTATCTCTTACGACTTGTTATTTCTCCACCTTGTTTTCTCGGCATTGCTGAATAAAAGTGTGAAATTCAAAAATTTAATGTTTGAAGCTGGTTCCTTTGCGCCTTTGGGGTAAAGGAAATTCATACTCTTAATCAGTAACACCGTTTTCTGATGGAGAAGTCACGAGGTAATTTGTTTTACCCTATAAATTCAGGAAAAGCGCATTTATGGACGACATTCTCGATCTCTCTCTCTCTAGCCTTATTCCCGGTGACCTTACCGTCAATCTTCCTAACAACTCTATCCAAACCGGCGGTAGTGGTAACAGAGTCATTAACGGCACTAGTGGCAGTGATGTCCTTATCGGTGGTAGTGGCAGCGATCGCATCGATGGCGGTGATGGCAACGATGTGATTACTGGTGGTGGTGGCAACAATACCCTTATCGGTGGTGCTGGCAATGATGTCATTACTGGTGGCGGTGGTAGAGATAGTATCGTTGGCGGTACTGGCAACGATGTCCTTACCGGTGGTGGTGACAATGATCGCCTCATTGGTGGTAATGGCAACGATACCCTTGTCGGTGGTAATAGCAACGATACCCTGCTCGGTGAGAGTGGCAACGATAGCCTCATTGGCGGTAATGGCAACGATGTCATTGGCGGTGGTGATGGCAATGATGTCCTTGGCGGTGGTAGTGGTAACGATCGCCTCGTTGGCGGTAATGGCAACGATCGCCTCGTTGGCGGTAGTGGAACTGATACTCTTATTGGAGGATCGGGTAACGATCGTTTCCAGTTCAACTCAATTTCAGATAGTCCTGCTGGATCTGGACGGGATGTTATCACTGACTTTTTTGGCAACGGTAACTTGCCAGGTGACCTAATCGATCTATCTAACATCGACGCCAACTCCACTATAGGGGGCAACCAAGGCTTTACTTTCATTGGATCTCGCGGGTTCTTCGCAGCCGGTCAGGTTCGTTATTCAGGAGGTATTCTTCAAGCTAGTAGTGATGGGGATCTAGCAGCTGAATTTGAGATTCAGCTGGCAAGCGCACCATCACTAGGAGCAAGCGACATTATCCTTTAATTGAACGGATCTGTCTTGAAAATAAGGCATAAGGCAGAATTCTAATAATTTAACAGGTGCCGGAAGAGGTAAGCTTAACTTGCCTCTTCTTTTTATAGTGATTATTATGCAAAGACAAAATCCACTCGTCTTTAATTTGTCAAGAATGGTATTGCTGTAATCAAGCACAGTTAAACACTAAGAATAGATATTTTTCTAATAAAGTTGCTCATATTGGCTGCACATTAACATAAGCATATTTAAAAAATGTAATTACTAATGTTTACTAATTTGCTAAGGCTTGATTGTGCCGTATATGCATTAGAAAATTAGGCAATACAATCACAATATTTGCAATCACCCTAGAGAAGTAAAAATATATTAGAGTAAGAATATTTTAAAAGCTAAATTGTAACGTAGGAGTGTAACGATCATACTGGTCAATAAGACTTTTAAGTGATAGGCAATTAATTACTTATACATAACTCCAGAAACCACCAAGCAAATCTCAATAAGCAAAACTAACCCTATCTGAACAAGAGTTTCAAATTTTTCTATGACAAAAAAATAAAATAGGGCTAATTACTATTTCTTATAAATAGAAAAAAGTCCCTTTAATGGTAATAGTATAGTCGTGTGATTCAAAACGTTCTAAAACCTATACAATTCCGTAGTAGGAAATCTGCTTTTTTCCTAGCAGTCTACAACTAGAACCAGGGAAGGCATAAGGTACAACAATATAGCGGTTCTCGATTATATGAGAACACTAAAGTCCTTATGTGAAATAATTCAGCATTTTTTGTATCTCACTCAACTGTACACCGCTATATAAGATGAGTGTTGGCAAAATTTTGATGCCAAGATCATCAGCACATCCAGTGCTTCTCATATCTTCAGTCCTGACTGCAAATATCTGCTTCAATCATTTCTAATTTAGCTATCTGTTCATTTTTCCTCTTCCTTTCTTGGTGAGGAAATGATGAGGTAGTTTATTTACCCTATAAATTAAGGAGATGTCTATTATGGCAACCATAACCGGTACCATTTTTAATGACAATAATACCGTCAACGGTGAACCATCTGTCTTTCGCGCTGCCCTGAATGGGGGTGCTAGCAGCGATACCCTCAATGGGCGTGCTGGCAACGATATCCTCAATGGGCGTGCTGGCAACGATACCCTAAATGGTGGATTGGGTAACGATACCCTCAATGGGGATGCTGGCAACGACATCCTCAATGGGAATGCTGGCAACGATATCCTCAATGGGAATGCTGGCAGCGACATCCTCAATGGTGGATTAGGTAACGATAACCTCAATGGTGGATTGGGTAACGATACCCTCAATGGGAATGCTGGCAGCGATATCCTCAATGGGAATGCTGGCAACGATACCCTAAATGGTGGTATTGGAACCGATCGCCTTACTGGAGGATTGGGCAATGATGTTTTCGTTTTCAACTCAGTTTCAGATAGTCTTACTAGTTCTTCACGGGATACTATCGCTGGCTTCGATGGAAACGGTAACTTGCCAGGTGACCGAATCGATTTATCTGCTATTGACGCTAACCCCTTTCTAGCGGGCAACCAAGCCTTCACTTACATTGGTTCTGGCGTATTCTCCAGAGTCGGTCAAGTCCGTTATTCAGGAGGCATTCTTGAAGGTAACACTAATTTCAATTTTGCCCCCGAGTTTGAGATTCAACTTGCAGGATCACCAGGGCTAGTTGCAAGCGATATTATCCTTTAATTAATGAGTGAACAGCCTGGGTCGAATATCAAGTTAGATTTAGGACTTACGCAAGAGTTACGGAATAACGTAGACGAAAAGCGGCTTGCCGTAGGCTACCACAGAGGTACAGAAGACATGGAAAAACCAGAGTTTGAGAGATATTTGCGGAAATTAAGATTAATTAATCTTAATTTCCGCTAGAAACCCACCCTACTAAAACTCCGTTTGCTTTTACACCTCTACTCTCTGTTTGGAGAGGGGTGTTTTATCACCAACGTTAGTACATACATTACTCATGTTTGATCGCGCCGCATATGCATGAGAAAATCAGGTAATACAATCGCAACAGTTGCGATTTACTGACGGAAGGAAAAAAGATGTCGGAAAATTTGAGAAGCCAAGTAGTGACGCAAGGAGTGCAGCGATCGCCAAATCGAGCAATGCTGCGTGCAGTTGGTTTTAAAGATGAAGATTTCAATAAAGCCATTGTGGGTATTGCCAATGGCTACAGTACAATCACTCCCTGTAACATGGGAATCAATCAACTAGCGCTCATAGCCGAGGCTGGGATTAAAACCGCCGGAGCAATGCCACAAATGTTTGGCACAATTACCATCAGCGACGGGATTTCGATGGGAACTGAAGGGATGAAATATTCCCTCGTATCGCGGGAAGTGATTGCCGACTCCATTGAAACCGCCTGTACTGGACAAAGTATGGATGGTGTGCTAGCCATTGGCGGTTGTGATAAAAATATGCCAGGGGCAATGCTGGCGATCGCCCGGATGAATATCCCTGCAATATTTGTTTACGGCGGCACAATTAAACCCGGTCACTACAACGGACGCGATTTAACAGTTGTCAGTTCTTTTGAAGCAGTTGGTCAATACAGTGCTGGAAAAATTGACGACAAGGAATTATTAGAAGTCGAAAGTCGCGCTTGTCCTGGTGCTGGTTCCTGTGGGGGAATGTTCACCGCCAACACCATGTCTTCAGCATTTGAAGCGATGGGGATGAGTTTGCCCTATTCCTCGACAATGGCAGCCGAAGATGCCGAAAAAGCCGACAGTACCGAAAAATCGGCATTTGTATTAGTCGAAGCCATCAAGAAACAAATCTTGCCCCGGCAAATTATCACCCGCAAATCAATAGAGAATGCCATCTCTGTGATTATGGCAGTCGGTGGTTCAACCAATGCAGTGTTGCATTTTTTAGCGATCGCCCGTGCCGCTAATGTAGAGTTAACCATAGATGACTTTGAAACAATCCGCGCCCGTGTTCCCGTTTTGTGTGATTTAAAACCAAGTGGTAAATATGTCGCTACAGATTTGCACAAAGCTGGTGGCATTCCGCAAGTCATGAAGATGCTGCTTGTACACGATTTATTACATGGTGATAGCCTGACTATTAGCGGTCAAACCATTGCAGAGATATTAGCAGACATCCCCGAAGAACCATCTGCCAATCAAGATGTGATTCGGACTTGGAATAACCCGATGTATCCCCAAGGACATTTAGCCATCCTCAGAGGTAATTTGGCAACGGAAGGTGCTGTCGCTAAAATTACTGGCGTGAAAAAACCAGTTATTACCGGGCCTGCACGGGTGTTTGAGTCGGAAGAAGCCTCTTTAGATGCAATTTTGGCTGGGAAGATTCAAGCTGGTGATATTTTGGTTATCCGCTACGAAGGGCCTAAGGGTGGCCCTGGAATGCGGGAAATGTTGGCTCCTACTTCGGCAATTATTGGGGCTGGTTTGGGTGATGCGGTGGGATTAATTACCGATGGGCGCTTTTCTGGTGGTACTTACGGCATGGTGGTTGGTCATGTGGCTCCAGAAGCGGCAGTTGGTGGTGCGATCGCTCTTGTAGAAGAAGGCGATAGTATTACCATTGATGCACCTGCTCGCCTCTTGCAGTTGAACATATCTGAATCAGAATTAGCTCGTCGTCGTGCTAATTGGCAACCTCCTGCACCACGTTACACCAAAGGCGTATTGGCGAAATATGCCAAATTGGTATCTTCTAGCAGTCTTGGTGCTGTCACAGATTTAGATTTGTTTTAATTCACTTAATTATTATGTGAGTTGCCTAAACTGTACCATAGATTCAGTGTAGGCTTTCCAATTCATTAAATATCTCCGAAGATCATTCTTGATTGTTGACTGTTAACTGTCAACCGTCAACGGCGTCGGGGCGTCTCTCATCCCATCTTTAAAAAGCTTTATTAAAGTATATCGCCTCTGAGTATAAGGGTAAAAATTATCCAAAAAACTAATGATATAATCTTTAGCTATTTTAATATTTTTACTTTTTAAAGGAATACAGTTGGTAAAATCTGTGCCACATCCTAGGTTTGAATCAACTTTAATACTTCCTGCATATTTATCTACAACAATTTAATAAACAAAAGATGGGTTATTAAGTACGCTTTGGCATTAAATAACAGAAATACCAGAACAGATAAACTAGAATTGCTCTGAGGATTCGCTATTATGAGCGATCGCTTCATCCACACAAATCTGAAAATTCCAATATTTGAGGGTATAAATATTAACAATCCTTAACAGATAATACTATTAAGGATTGTTAAGAGGAGCAAAAACTGCTCACAAACTCAATTGTTACTTAAAAATCATCGAGAAACTGACTAAGGCGACTGATTACAGGGTCAACCTCTTGAGGAGGGGTAGCAACAGTATAAGAAGTATTATTTACTACTTCTAATTGAGTTGGAGACTGAATGATTGATCGATCATTGACTATGAGCGCCAGTTGTGCAACTTGCTGAGAAAGTTGCAGTAGATGGTGTTCCATCGCCTCCAAACGATTAGATCCCTTGGCAAAAAAACGTTCCTCAAGTCCAGCCACTTGACGTTGCAGTTCACCAATTTGTTGTTCAATCGGTGTTCTTGCTGCTGTTTGTGGAGCAGGTTGTACAGATTCCGGTACACATAAAGATTGCCACAAGGCTTCTTTACAGAGGTCGCTGAAAGTCTTGTCTGGTTGTTTTTCCAAATAACTTTCTACTTGCGCTAACAAGCTTTCATCAGCAAGCTCTGGGTTGAACGTGACGGATTTAACTACCTTTTTTGACCATTGGAACATCAGCTTTATGCCCTAGCAGCGCGATTGGAGGATAATTGTGCCTCTCCATAAATATACTGCCCCAAAGCATTCGCCTGCCTAGAAGGTGCTGCTAAATGAGCATTAATCTTTGCTTCCTTGAGCAGACGTTGAACGTCGTCCCAGAAGAACTCACCACCCCCGCCAGTCAGAATCACATCGGTGACACGTTCTGGCAACCAAGCGAGTACACGGCTACAGATTTCGCGAGAAAACATCTCTGTGAGGTTGGGAAGAAAATCGTCTAGGTTGGTGGGTTTGCTAGCGCCTTTAGGACGGTAATAGCGTTCACCTCTAGGTTTGTTCACAGCAGAAATCAGGGCTAGAGATTGACTATCTGCTCCCTCGATTTCGGCAGACACCAATTCATAGAACTTATTCATACCGAAGTCTTCGCTCTTAGAAGCACCTCTGGCAAAACGGAAGTTATCTACCATCAAAAGATCGACGGTTTGATGTCCAATATCAACGATCGCCACCGATATTTTTGTAAAATCAGGACTGCCAGGACTTTTCTTTGGTTGAGCTTCAGACCACAGCAGGCTGCCGTAGCCCTCTGGCATTACCCATACCTTACTGACATTCAGCGATACAGATTCGCCTCGGAAGTTCAACACATGAGGGCCACCGACTTGGCTAATCAACTGTGCTTTTTCCTTTTCAAATTGCTCTAAGGAAAGAAAAGGCAGACCTAATACAACTGAGATATCGTCTCTGAGTTTAAAGTAGCCAGCACTTGCTAATACTTTTACCAGTGCAGCCTCTACCTTAGATTGGCCGACTCCTAAATTTGCCCCAAAATCTGCTGCCAATTGACCAACAGCATATCCATTTCCTTGGTACTCCAGCCACAAATCCATTAAAGGGTCAGTAGCCCTAGCTTCAAAAACACCACCGCGTACTTGTTCTATTGACATCTGCTTGACGTTAGCAGGAACGAACACCACGCTGCCGGGTTCGCGACTCACACAAGTTTTTGTGGAAGTTCTGCCTAAATCAACACTGAGAATGGTTTTCCCTGGAACACTGCCTGTCTTTGGAGGATTATTATTAACAGCATTCATGGGAGTCGATGCTGACACTCTATTCATGGGTATAGCAGCAGCATTGATAGGGGTAGCGGCGGAAGGTTGGTCTGTCATGAAAGCTCCTAGTTCAAACTTAACTGTAAAAAGTTGTCATGCTCATCTTACAAAAATGCGAGCAACCAAAAATTCTAGGTTGCGTCAAGTGTAGCTAGAAATACGCCAAAAATTAATTCAGGCGATACCTCTGATAAGCTCATGCCTTCGCACATCTAGTATTATTTGGCATAGTGTAGGCGAATTTTGGCCAGATGTAACCCCTGCTTTCACTGCTTTCAAACCAAAAACGTCCGTGTTTCATCTTCTAGTACGTCTTAACTGGCGTTTGAATATCCAGAAAACAAATGCTAGAACCAAACCCCCAAGTACGATTTTGGATACAGGAGCAAGGTACTTGTCCACAAGTTCATACTGACTACCCAATATGTATCCTGAGTATGTTAGCAAACCCACCCAAGCAGCGCTACCTAAGGTTGTGTAAACCAAAAATGGTAGCAGGGGCATATTGCTAATACCTGCAGGAACAGAAATTAAAGTGCGGATTCCCGGTACAAGGCGACCAATTAATACTGCTGTTCTGCCTTGTCGGTTAAACCACTCTTTAGCCTTGGTTATATCTTTACTGGATATGCCCAGCCATTTACCATATTTGTCAGCCCAAGCTTTCAAACGGGTTTCCCCCAAAAACTGACCTGGATAGTACCAAATAAGTGCGCCCAATACAGAACCCAAAAGTCCTGCAAAAAACACACCAATGATATTCAGCTTTGCCCCTCCTGGTTGATATGGGCTTGCTGTAAATCCAGCCAGTGGCATAATCAATTCCGAAGGAATAGGGGGAAATAAGTTCTCTAAGAACATTAACAGGGCTATTCCCCAATATCCAAAATAGTTGATGGTATTAGTTATCCATTCAAGCATTGAGTTAATTCCTGAAATTGCTGGACTAGTTTTGTTAATAAATTCAGCCTTAGCTTTATCAACGAAGGCAGGAGTTAGGGGGCAGGAGGCAGGAGGAAAACTGACCCCTAGCTCCTGCCCGTCACCGGAGGGAACTTGGGTTTAAGACCCCCACCAAATTAAAAATTTGGTGGCTTTTATTCAGGAGGGGTCTGAATCCCCTTGTGAATTAGACCTTCTGCCTTCTGCCTCCTTCAATAAAAGGTAATTATTCTTGCTACCTAAAGTCAAAGTAATTTTGCTGCATTATAAAGTTGGTATCGCAACGAAGAAACAGAGTAAGATCGGTGAAAGCTAGAATCAAACCAACCACTAGATTTTGTTTTCTAATTTTTTAGATCCCCCTTAGTCGTTTTTTTAAAAGGACTAGGAAGGATCTAAAGATTTGATGGCAAATTTAATAACACACTTTAGAGTTTTCTTCTGAGGTTGTAGTTGTGGGAGATTAAGGAGAAAATGTTACCTTTCCCCCTCATCCCCCTTATCCCCCTCATCCCCTCTTCTAGGCTGTCGGAGTCAATGATTGTACTCTTGGTTCCGATTGCCAGTCTAATGGATTCCAAACTCGATCTTCCAGCGCCATTTGCTCAATCAAACTTGCCAGTCTCAGGGCTTTAAGAGCTTGTTCCCCGCCTACTGAGGGTTGATTGCCACCATGTACACAATTGACAAAATGTTCTAATTCTGCACTTAGGGGTTGAATATTACTGGTGTAGACTTTTTCAATCACACCATCTTGCCTGTAAAGTACTTGTCGGTGGTCGGTGAGAGAATTGGCAGTCGTTTGTCGGTGAATCAAAATTTCATTTTTAAGAAAATCTGCCTCAGTAAATGAATTTTTGCAATGGGCAACAATCCGGCGAATTTTTCGGTGAGTGACTTTACTGGCGGTCAGAGTAGCAACAATACCATTGGCAAACCCCAAGGTGGCGGTTACATAATCTAAATAACCAGAGTCTAGGGCGCGAGAACCGCTAGCAGTCAATTTCGTGACTGGCGAAGCAGCTAATTCCAAAAGTAGGTCGATGTCATGGATCATTAAATCCAGCACAACTGAAACATCGTTTGCTCGATCTGAGTAAGGACTCATTCTGTGGGCTTCTAGCGCCAGCAATTCCTCAGTTTTCAGCACTTGGCTTAGTTCTTTAAAAGCTGGATTAAAACGCTCAATATGACCCACTTGTAGGATACACCCAGACTCGGCTGCGGCATTTACTAGGGACTCTGCCTCAGAAATACTGGCTGCGATCGGTTTTTCAATCAAAACATGAATTCCCGCTAACAGACAGTTGATGCCCACAGCATAGTGTAAACGGGTGGGAACTGCTACACAAACTGCTTCTACAAGGGGTAACAGGTCACAGTAATCTTCAAAAAAACGCACCTTGTACTTGCTGGCAGTTTCTAGCCCTCGCTCAACATTAATATCTGCTACTCCAACTAGTTCAACATCTTTCATTGAACTCAGCACGCGAGCATGATGTTGTCCCATGTTACCCACTCCAATCACGCCTATGCGGATCGGTCGTGGCTGGTTGCGCTGTGTATATGGATTCGTTTCTGCCACTGACATGCTATCTTGCACTATTATTCTCTCCTCAACCACCAAATTTAGAGACGCTACGGCCGTTGGCGTTTATACTCGAAAGCCAGTTACGATCCGTCTAAAACCATCCAGATGGTAACATAGAGCCTATGTTTATGAAGAATTTCAAAGTTTGTCATCGGTTCCCGTAATCCAAATATCTTTTGTATAGATAGTTCGGGTTGGTTTTGGATTTTGCACTTTCTACAATAAATATGTGTCTTTTTATTAACTTTAAAACATTAAGTAACACTTAAACGTAAATTCTTCAAATTTCTGGTGTAATTTGGCGATTTAAAATTCAAAATTTGTAATCGAGATGAAAGCTGTAATTCTGTTATCTGGGGGATTAGACTCTTCCACAATTTTGTACAAAGCTAAGGCTGATGGCTGTGAATGTCATGCTATTTCCTTTGATTACCAGCAGCGACACCGACGAGAGTTACATTCAGCCCTCACTGTTGCTCAAAAAGCTGCGATCGCACAACATCAGGTGGTTAATTTTGATTTACGGCAATGGGGTGGTTCAGCACTTACCGATGACGCGATTGATTTACCTCAGGAGCGATCGCTGGATAAAATGTCTCAAAATATTCCTGTAACCTATGTTCCGGCGCGTAATACCATCTTTTTAAGCTTTGCTCTTGGTTACGCCGAAGCGATCGCAGCTGAACGTGTCTATATCGGTGTCAATGCTTTAGATTACTCAGGATATCCTGACTGTCGTCCCGACTATATCCAGGCAATGCAGGAAGTTTTTCGCCTGGGAACCAAACAAGGGCGTGAGGGACAACTAATCAATATTGTTGCACCGCTAATAAATTTGAAAAAAACTGAAATCATCCAGCTAGGTAACCAATTGGGAGTCCCTTGGGAGCTAACTTGGTCTTGTTATGCTGGTGATGATATTGCCTGCGGTGTATGTGATTCTTGTCGCTTGCGATTGGCAGCCTTCGCCGAATTAGGACTCGTTGATCCACTGGCATATGCTTGTTGAATGAGGAGTTAAGAGTTAAAATTCATAACTTTTAACTCCTAACTTTCAACTCCTAACTCTTCTAACCGTCGCAGTTGAATTTGATGCAGGCGTGGCCCAACAATTGATACCACAGTAAATTCAAGATTTTCATAACAGAAAATTTCGCCTTTGGCAGGAATTTTCTGTAACTTATACAGCAAAAAGCCCCCTAGTGTCTGGTATTCTCTTGTCACAGGTAAGTTGAGATGCAAAACTTCGTTTAGGTCTTCGAGGTTGATTTGTGCCTGTACCAGAAATTTTTGCTCATCTAACATTTGAATCAGTAAGTCGTCGTTGCTTTCAGGAACGCTTGCGTGGCCGATTATTTCGGCAATGACATCTTTGATTGTCACTAGTCCCACAGTACCGCCGAATTCATTCACTACCATGACCATAGCGGGTTTCTCTTGCTGCATCATTGGCAAAAGTTCACTCAATGGCGTATGTTCTGGAATAAACCGGACGGGACGCATCCAAGGTTGGATTTGTGCCTCTAAACTGAGCTTTCCTACAGCCAAAGGTTGCGCCAAATCTTTAAAATAAACAATACCGCGAACATCGTCTAAAGATTCACCAATCACGGGATAACGAGAGTAACCAGTGGAAGCCATTTCCCTGAGTAATGTCTGGAAGGTAGCATCTTTTGGCAACGCGATAATACTGGTGCGGGGGATCATCACATCTTGAACCATGACATCCCCAAACTCAAAAACATTATTGAGCAGTTCTCGCTCTGCGTGCTGTAAACCAGTAGATCCCCATTCTGTAGATATAATCAGTTGCAATTCTTCTGGAGTCACAGGTGGCCTCCAGCCTTGGCCTGTGTATTGGATGCCAAAAATCCGCAATAAGAAACGAGTTGATTGGTTGAGAATCCAGATGAAGGGGCCAAAAAAACGCACGATCGCTTTTACCGAAGGCCCCAAAAACCGAGCTAGCTGTTCTGAGTACAGCATGGCTAGGGATTTGGGACATAATTCTCCGATCACAATTTGTAAATAGGCAATCAAGAAAAATGCAATGGGAATTGATAAGGAATGCGCTAGGAAGGTAGTCATTCCAATAGGTAAAGGCCAGGATTTTAACCATGCCCTCACCAGCACGACAATCGTACTTTCTCCAATCCATCCTAATGCCAAACTAGAAAGGGTAATGCCTAACTGAGTGGTAGATAGCAGTCGGTCAATACTACGTTGTAGCATTTCGACTGCGATCGCTGGAATATCCCCAGCCTTAACTAGCTGGTGAATACGCGATCGCCGCACGCTCACCATCGAAAATTCTGCCGTCACAAAAAAGGCATTTATGGCAATCAGTAGTAGCACTGATAATAACCGCAGTGCCACCTCTGTCCAACTTAAATCAGGAAAACCACTCACTGCCAAAGCTCGTGTAAAACTCACGCCCTCCATTTAGAGGAATAGGGAATAGCAGATAATCAATCACCAATGCCCCAGTCCCAATGCCCAATCTACCTCTCTACAGGAATATTCGATGCTTCTAGCTTCAATTCTTGAGCGGGATAATCAGTGAGAGCGAGTGATATCTTCTTAACATCATCAAGTAAAGCTGTGGGAATGCTCACTGTACCTGTAAATGCTGGCCCATTTACAGGCAATTCTGTTGGTAAACCCTCTGTACTAGCACTCAGAGTTCGTCCTTTATCATCGGTAACATCTAAAAAACTATACAGGAAGCGCACAGAATCTTTACCTTTGTTCTGCATTTTCACTTTCAGTAGCAAATCACCACCAGAGTAGCGGACAGATTGCACAATCATGGTTACACCTTGACTTTGGGCAGTAACTGGAAAACCTGGCTGGGGCTTTTCTTCAACCACTGCTGGGGGGTTTTCCTCTGGCTTCTGCTTGCTGCTATTGGTTTCTTCATCATCTTCCTCTAGCTTTTCTGATTTAGCAGCCTTGGTTTTACCCTCAATTCGTGCCTTGACAATTTTCAGAATCTCTTCCTCTTTTAATAACACTAACCCTGCCTGTTGGGAGCTATTTGTTTTATTGCTGGCAAATTTGGTTGTAGGACGCCCATCTGGTGTAGTAACGCCTTTAAGTGCTGAACTCCCCAGTTCAAACCCCAACAAGGCGCTCACAGAACCTGCCCCCATCATCAGGATTAACAAAACCAAAGTAAGAAGTACAGTAGAATTTATTTTCATTGCTGACAAGCTATCACAATAGAATGCTAGTCTATTTAAGAATAGTGAAGCTTTTGACCTCAATCCTTAAAGGAACTTAATCAATATTAGTCTGCACTATTTTATGATTAAATTTTAAATTATGTAGTATAAAAATCTGATAAGCTATTGTCGAGTATTCACAGGTGTAAATTTGTGCTATTATTACCCAATTGGCTAAACTCAATGCATGAGGTATTTTCCTTAGTCTAAAATTAGCAAATCAGGTTGACCTAAGAGTTGAAGTAATTGACTCTTATGAACCCGAAAGCGAACAACACAAGCGCCTTTGGCCGATTGGGGAGGCAACGAACTCATAATTCGTCTTCAGGCTGGTTCGATTCCAGCAGGGCGCACTGAACGATCAAAAAGCAGTAATAGAGGCATAAAAGGCATTGGGCATGGGGCATTGGGCATTAATTATTTTTTCCCTACTCCCCACTTCCTACTCCCTAATATTACCGAGGTAGTAAAGTTTCAAACCTGAATTCAGTTCCTACTTTGAGTTTGTTGCTATTGAAACGCGGAGACATCATTAGTGATGTGTCATAAGGATTTGGTAAATCAGGAGTACGAATATATGGGTCGTTGCCAACTTGTTGAGTCAGGACATCACGATATAAAGTATTAATCAACTGAGCATCGCGGGCAATTTCATTTTCTGGGAAAGAACCACCGAAACCGGAACCCGATCCGAAAAATGAGTCTAGTTGACGCTTGAGACTGCTATTCTCATAGAAATTGCGATCGTGACGAAAATAAGCTCCTTCAAACGCATCATTCGTAGTTTCAGTTTTGGGGGTTTCCGTTTGGGCAGATGCAACAGAGGGAAAAGCAATACCAGCAGCAAGCAGTACCAATAAACCACCAAAGGTTTTAAATTTTATACCCACGTTCCTAACTCCTCAATTTTTGGGCAATCTTAATTTATGCTTAATTTCAGAACTCTAACGAGTTCAACCTTTGGTGTAGCACAACTTTTAATGTTTTGTAATGACGTATCCTACTGAAACTTTTACCCACTCAGATATTTGGGCAACCACCCCTGATTTGACCACCTTGCGCCACAAGCTACTAAATTTATTTTGCCAACTTGCTTATCAAGAAGGTGATTTTCTCCTCTCTTCTGGGCTGCGTAGTTCTTATTATGTCAACAAGACACAAGTAACACTCCATCCTCAAGGTGCTTTGGCTGTAGGACGATTACTGTTTCCTTTATTACCCACAGATACACAAGCTGTAGGTGGTCTAACAATGGGGGCTGATCCAATTGTGACAGCAGTTAGTATAGTTTCTGTTTATGAAAACCGCCCGATACCAGCGCTGATTATTCGCAAGGAAGCCAAGGGTTATGGAACGAAAGCTTATATAGAAGGCCCCAGTTTACCAGAAGGTGCAAAAGTAGTAGTTTTGGAAGATGTGGTCACAACTGGGCAATCTGCTTTAAAAGCAGTTGAGCGTCTTAAAGATGCAGGTTATACAGTAAGTCAAGTAATTTCACTGGTAGACCGACAACAAGGTGGAGGTGAGTTGTACCAGTCAGCTGGGTTGAAGTTTGAAACTTTGTTTTCGATTCAAGAAGTTCAGGAACGCTACCAACAACTTGCGAAATCATAAGTGTCGCTTGCCAAATTGTTTGACAATTTGACAGATTTGTGTAACTTAAAATATTACTCTTAAAGCCCTAATAAGGGTTTTATTATTTTAGGCTCAAAATAGCCTTTACTGCACTGGCGATCGCAGAAGATGCTTTTTCAATTTCTTCTTTAGTTGTAAATTTCCCAATACCAATTCTTAACGCTCCCTCAATTATATTTTCGGCAAGATTCATAGCTTGCAGAACGTGAGATGGCGCGACAATACCTGATGAACAAGCCGCACCTGTAGAAATAGCTAATTGATGGCGAACTCTAGCAATAATGGCACTATTAGGGATGTCAGGGATAGAAATATGTAAGTTACCTGATAAACAGTTGTTTAAGTCTCCATTCAGCAGTAAATTAGGAATTTGAGCTTGTAGCGAGTTTTGTAGCTGATCTCGCAAAAGTGCGTAGGCGCAGCCCGCCGTAGGCATCGCTGTTTCATCTGCTTCCATTTCCAACTGTCTCAATCTGCAACCTTCCCACAAGCCAGCTATTCCAGAGACATTGAGCGTACCGGATCTGAGTCCTTGTTCATGTCCGCCACCGTAAATAAGTGGTTCAAGATAATGACCTTTTTTTACTACTAATGCACCAACGCCTTTGGGTGCATAAAGTTTATGCTCAGAAATAGCTAGATAGGTAATACCCCAGTCTTGGAAGTTGATGGAAATTTTACCGACTGCTTGGGAAGCATCACATAAAAAAGGGATATGGTATTTTTGAGCGATCGCTCCAATTTTTTGTACTGGGTAAATTGTCCCCACTTCATTATTAGCAGCCATCACACAGAGTAAGGAAGCACCGCCAAAGCAGACTTTTTCTAGATGTTCTAAATCAATTTGGTCTTGTTGATTGACTTTTAACCAAATTATCTCAGCAAGCCCTTTTTTGGCTAATGCTTTGCAGGTATCTAAAACTGCTTTGTGTTCAACTGGTGAAACAATGATTGTGGCGGGAGTATTTTGTTGAGAAATATGTCCTTGAATTGCTAAGTTAATGCTTTCTGTTGCACCAGATGTAAAAATAATTTCTTTGGCAGAAGCATTGATTAATTCAGCTATGTGTTGACGAGCTTCTTTAACTGCTTGTGCGGCTTGATTGCCATAACCATGATCTACACTATTAGCATTACCAAAAGCAATAGTCATATAGTACATGACTTTTTCTGCTACTCTAGGGTCAACGGGAGTAGTTGAATGGTAATCAAGGTAAATTATGTTTTCTTATGTAGTCATTGCCTGTCAAAATTTTCCGCTTGAAATTTTTTACATATTTTTTTAAGGCTTTACTGAATAGTTAATTCAGGATTTTGATTAGTCAGTGTAGTATTAGTCATCGTTCACTACATAAGCTTTATCTTATCCTTGACGTGGATCTGATTGTGGGGGATGCCAACCGGCTTCTACCCAAAAACGACGAGCCACTTGAATCGAAGGCTCATCTCGACGCTCATCATTGAAATCAAATCTCTCACTAGTAGCTCTCCCTGTAGAAGTTGTACCTAAAATTTTTATACCGTCTTTTGTCCAGATAAAATTGTCAGACCATTTTTGCTGACGGGGATAAAATAGAGGGACTTGTTCTTGGGTTTTAGGATCAGTAGCCGTTGTAAAATTATAGTGACGCTCATTACAGCGATGACAAGCTAAAGCCAAATTATCCAGTTCATCAGAACCGCCCAAAGACTGCGGCATAATATGGTCAATGGTAAAACGGTCTGGACTTAAGTATTCTGGAGAGTGGCAGTATTAGCAAAGATATTTAGCTCGTTGTCTTACAAGTTTTCGAGTTGGTTCGGACACCATTTAGTTTTCGCCGCTAGTTGAGCGTTAATCAAGGTAAAGATTCTCTCTAATTCCGAGATACCTACATATTCAGCCTCTTCTTCAGGAGTGAGCGCATCAGCTTTTTTCTTCTCTAACAGTTCTTCAAAGCGAGACTATAGCTCATTGGTAAATTTAAAAAGATAAATGTCACCAAATTCACTCATCTTGATACCAGAAGATATTAAAATTGAATATAACTTTTAATTCAGATACAAATGACTCAGTATATTTTAACCATCGATTTTTTGATATGTTTTCATAAGAAATAGTTAAACCGATATGTTGCAATTCCAGAAAAGCTTTAAAATATTCTTCAGATGGCAAGTTATTAGATTTAGATGAATTAACAGATTTTGTAGTTGGAATTAAATTCCATAGTTGATCGTGAGCTACAAATGACCAAGGCAGATAATGAGCTAATGAAATTTCATCCTTATCCAATTTCACTTTAGAATAAATACATTTAATATCTCGATATTCTAAAATAGTTTTCCAATATTTAGTTTAATTAGTTAAAGAATCTCTTTGGTGTGGCATAAATAATTTGTTAACCACATTGGGAGTACTGGGGTTTCTTTGCTGCATATAATTTAACCATTCCCAAGATGCCCAGCCCCTAACTATTGTGTAATTTTCCTCTAAAAGGTGTAGGGAATTGGTGCGATCGCGCATTGCGCCAACTCTTGGGAATTTAAATAACTTGAGAGTAAATCAAGAATTAGAAGCAGATGGTAGGGAGTTAGTTATGCGATTAGAACCACTTTATCAAAGAGATAGAGAACAAGCCAAACAAGAGGGAAGACAGGAAGGAGAACAACATTTAATTATACGTCTGCTCAATCGCCGTGTTGGGGAAATTAATGAATCATTAATCGAGCGAATTAAAGGATTATCGATTGAACAATTAGAAAATCTAGGAGAAGCATTATTAGACTTTTCTAATGTTGCTGATTTAGAAATTTGGTTAAACCAACAACAAAGATAATCAATCATCAGCCGTTTTTTAGGTTGGGTCGAGCGTAGCGTAACCCAACCTACTAGTTCAAATTTCACTACGAATGCTTTCACGGAACTTTGAGACTAAATCTTTTGGTTTTTCACCTGACATAACAAAACTTGCCAACAAGCTTAAATCCAAATCTGGTAAAAGTTCACTTTTAGTTATTTGCTGATACCTATTACCACGCAGATAATATAATAAAAATTGATTATTCTGCCAAAACCAAACTTCCGGTACACCTAAGCCTTGATAAATTAATAAATCATCTATTCCTCCACTGGTTACAACTATTTCAATTGCCAGATCGGGAACAGGTTTTTCAGAATTAAAACAATAACATTCATCTGGTTCTATACCTCTAGCTGCTGCTTGTCTTCTAAAAGTAGTTGAACCTAAAGGATAAAAATCAATACCTTTTTCTAAAAAATAGGTTTCCAACAGTAAAGCAATGATCTTTTTATCGACCTCATGGCGACGGCTAGGTGACATTATTTCTAAAGTACCTTCTAAATATTTAAAGCGATAATGAGAAGTATTTTGACAACTTTTTAATAGTGTCTCATATATATCCCAGTTAATCCCATTCATGAGTAAAATTTGGTCAGAATCAATGTTTTCTAAAGCGGGTTGACTGGTTAATTCTTCCCATTTGGTCAATTTTGCTAGTAAACCTAACATTGTCACTGCTCCAAAATTGTGTGGATATATTTCGTAATTTTGAAAGGTTCAGCTCCCCGACTTCTCTAAGAAGCCGGGGAGCTTGTGTTCTTCTTTTCCCTTGATATTTTCATCACACAATCGACAACTCAAATCTTTATTTATACTTAAAGCCAGCAGCGGGATTTGAACTCGCGACCTTCCGATTACAAGTCGGATGCACTACCACTGTGCTATGCTGGCAATTTTTTGATTACTCTCAAGTAGCAACCACAATTTCTTATTGTACCATAATCGATTTATTTGTCTAGCTGTAATTGCGAAAAAATATTTCCCTGTTCCTAAATTAGGCTAGAAGACGAGAGATTTTGGCAATATCGCTGCTTTTGTGTGCCTAGATGGTTGAGTTAGCGTTGCAATTGTAGTGATTCTGATCGCTGATAAAGTTGATAAATTAATATGCATGGCAAAAGCTAACTAAAATTCTGGGCTGGGCGCAAAAATATCTGGCGCAGTTCTAAAACTGTATTTTCCTAGCACAGCTGAATAAAGGGACAGAAATATATAATTATTTTTTACAGATTACAAGCATGGCAGCATTGCTCGGACGAGATTTATTAAGTCTAGCGGACATCAGTCCTACGGAACTTCAAGAACTTCTACAATTGGCAACTCAACTTAAATCACAACAGTTGAAGTTGCAGTGTAATAAAGTTTTGGGGTTGTTGTTCTCCAAAGCTTCTACTCGCACGCGGGTAAGTTTTACGGTGGCGATGTACCAACTGGGTGGACAGGTAATCGATCTCAATCCTAATGTTACTCAAGTTAGTCGCGGGGAACCGTTACAGGATACAGCGCGCGTGTTGGACCGATATCTGGATATTTTGGCAATTCGCACTTTTGCACAGCAAGATTTAGAAACTTTTGCTCACTATGCCAAGATTCCGGTAATTAATGCGCTTACCGATGCAGAACATCCTTGCCAGGTATTAGCCGATTTATTGACGGTTCAAGAAAGTTTTAACACCCTTACTGGGTTAACTTTAACCTACGTGGGTGATGGAAATAATATGGCTAATTCTCTGATGTTGGGCTGTGCTTTGGTAGGAATGAATGTCAGAATTGCTACCCCTAGCGGATATGAGCCAGATTCTCAGATTGTAGAACAAGCAAGAGCGATCGCTAATAACAAAACGGAAGTCCTCGTCACTAATGATCCAGAATTAGCAGCTAAGGGTTCTGCTGTACTTTACACTGATGTCTGGGCGAGTATGGGGCAAGAAGCAGAAGCAGACAACCGGATGCCAATTTTCCAGCCTTACCAAATTTCTGAGCAGCTATTAAGCCTTGCGGAACCAGAGGCAATTGTTTTACACTGCTTACCAGCCCATCGTGGTGAAGAAATTACCGAAGCTGTTATTGAAGGTTCTCAAGCACGAGTTTGGGAACAGGCAGAAAATCGTCTGCACGCTCAAAAAGCTTTACTTGCAAGTATCTTAGGGGCGGAATGAAAAGAGTTAGGAGACGCGATTAATCGCGTCTGTACAAAAGTTAAGAGTCAGAATGGCGAGTGTGCTGCTGGCTCTTAACTACTTAAAATTTGTAAAAATCAAGAATAAATTGGTAAAAGAAAAGAGAATATTCTAGCTTTTGCCTTTTATATTTTTTACTTTTCTCTTGTTATGGGGAGTTTTTTGTAGTACTAATGTTCTAGAGACATTTATAATTACTTCCCGCAAATTTATGGAACGTCTAACTGAAGCTCAACAAGAACTTTACGAATGGTTAGCAGAATACATCCGATCGCACCAGCATTCGCCTTCAATTAGGCAAATGATGCAAGCGATGAACTTGAAGTCACCAGCACCAATTCAAAGCCGTTTAGAACATTTACGCACTAAAGGATATATAGAATGGACTGAAGGACAAGCGCGAACGATTCGGATTTTGCGTCCTGTAAAGCTAGGTGTACCAATTTTGGGCACAATCGCTGCTGGTGGTTTAATAGAACCGTTTACTGATGCTGTAGATCATTTAGACTTTTCTAATTTCGATTTACCTCCCCAAACCTATGCTTTGCGGGTAGCTGGCGATAGCATGATTGAAGATTTAATTACTGATGGTGATGTGGTATTTCTGCGTCCAGTAGCAGAACCCAATCATTTAAAAAATGGTACTATCGTCGCCGCCAGAGTCGATGGATTTGGTACAACATTAAAACGTTTTTATCGCCAAGGCGATCGCGTTACCCTCAAACCAGCAAATTCTAAGTACAATCCCATTGAAGTCAGTGCTATGCAAGTGCAGGTGCAAGGTTCTCTCATTGGTGTTTGGCGCGGTTACAACTGAGGAATGGGAAGTAGGGAGTGGGGATTGGGAAAGATAAGTACCAATGACTAATGACTAAATTAATATGTACCTGACGAAAAATCCAGTGCAGCAACTGCCCACTTTCCGGTTAAAATTACCATTTGCAAGGGAAAGTAAGGGCAGTTATTACACTCCGCAACCATTACCAGGATGCCCAAGAATGCCTCCGTCTCTGCAATTGCGGCAATATCAGCGACAAGCGATCGCTAGCTGGTTTACCAACAATGGCAGAGGGACGTTGAAAATGGCTACTGGTAGTGGTAAAACAATTACCGCACTAGCGATCGCTTGTGAATTATATCAGCAGATTAATTTACAAGTTCTGTTGGTGGTATGTCCCTATCGCCATCTCGTTACTCAATGGGCGCGAGAATGTGAAAAATTTAATTTGCAACCCATTTTAGCTTTTGAGAATTTACGCACTTGGCAAAGTCAACTTTCTACCCAAATTTATAATCTGCGTTCTGGTTCTCAACAGTTTGTCACTGTGATTACTACGAACTCTACTTTAATTGGAGATGGTTTTCAGTCTCAACTAAAATATTTTCCCCCCAAAACTTTAATTATTGGAGATGAGGCACATAATTTAGGCGCACCCAAGCTAGAAAAAAGTTTGCCGCGCAGTGTGGGGTTGAGACTGGCTTTATCTGCCACACCGGAGAGGTATTTTGATGATTTTGGTACACAATCTTTATTTGATTATTTTGGCCCAGTTCTCCAGCCAGAGTTTACTTTGAGGGATGCGATCGCTCAAGGTGCTTTAGTACATTATCTGTATTATCCGGTACTAGTAGAGTTAACTGAAGCAGAAAGTATTGCTTATTTAAAGCTAACTAAAAGAATTGGGCGATCGCTACTATATAGAGAACGAGAAAATGGACAAGGAGGAAGCTTTGAAGACAATGAAGATTTAAAGTCGTTGTTGATGCAAAGAGCAAGATTAATTGGTGCGGCTGAAAATAAATTAAATGCTTTACGGGATTTAATGGCAACTCGCCGCGAAACTAGCCACACTCTTTTTTATTGTAGTGATGGTTCACAAGATACAGGACAACGTTCATCTCTACGTCAACTCAAAGCTGTTGCTAAAATTCTGGGTGTGGATTTAGGGTACAAGGTAAGCACCTATACGGCTCAAACAACTTTACAAGAAAGGGAAATATTACGTCATCAATTTGAAAGCGGAGAATTGCAAGGTTTAGTCGCAATTCGTTGTTTAGATGAAGGTGTAGATATTCCAGCAATTCAAACTGCGGTGATTTTATCAAGTTCTGGTAATCCTCGACAATTTATTCAGCGACGGGGGCGAGTTTTACGTCCTCATCCGGCTAAAGAACGCGCGACAATATTTGACATGACTACTATAACCACCAGAACACGACACCACAGGCGCACTCCTTCAACTTGGTTTAGTAGCAAAACCCCAAAAATCGCTACTAATTCGCTCCTAGAAAATACCCCCAATTGCTTGATTTTCAAGTATTCTGAGCAAGCGATCGCGCTACTCATTCAGAGCAATAGACTTTTAATCTATTGGTTGCGGGTTCAAATCCCTCGTCACCCACCTTTTCAGGCTCAAAATTTTACCCTTGACTAATTCTTGACTAAATTAAGCAAGTACCAACCTCTGAAAGCCCCTATTTTGGGGGATAAACAGCGATAAAGTTTTGACTAATTTAACTAAAAACCCCTCTTGCCTTTTGGCAGTCCAGTGGAATGTCTTGCTTATCCACTGGACGCTTAAAATTTGAGAAAAAAGTAAATTATGCAAACAAAATACTATTACAAAACTGTTTGCTTTGATTTAATATAAAAATGTCTAAAAGCAGATGGGGACCACCATCTGCTTTTTAAGACTCCTAATTGTCGTTACCAAGTAGGAGGTAAGTATATGCTGCCAAAAAGTTCTAACGATGTACATCTAAAAAGAGATAGAGAAGTTTTAGAAGAAATACCTGAAAAAAAACTTCTATCTCTCAATGGTTTAAAAGTACTTGTGGTAGATGACAATGAGGATTGTTTATGTGTAGTTGCGTTTGTTTTGGAAGATTACCAAGCACAAATTAAGACGGCGGTATCAGCAGATGAAGCTATAGAAGCAATAGAAGAATGGAAACCAGATATTTTGATCAGTGATATTGCGATGCCAGGTAAGGATGGTTATTCACTAATTCGCAGTGTTAGAAAGAAAGAAATTTTAGAAGGTGGGTTTCTTCCAGCCGTGGCTCTTACAAGTTATGCGTATGAAGATGAATTAGACCATGCAATGGATGCTGGGTTTCAAAAGCTTATTCGCAAGCCTTTTGAAGCAGACGAGCTAATTACAGTCTTGATAAAGCTTACACAAGATACGTAGGCTTGATAAACTTCACCCAATGCCCAATACTCAATCCCCTAAATTGCTAGAGTGAATCCCCAGTGACTACTCGTGGATTCTAAAGCTCTGGTGCTTCTGGAGAAACTTCTGAAGATCCTTTATCTCGGTCTTTTGCTCCTTGAATAGCTTTTCTGTCCGCTGCCACTTGTGATCAATCTTTTCATCGTTGCCATTAAGGGCTAGTAAAGCAGCATCCTTGTGGTTTACATAATCTTGTAAATGACTATTTTGACCACCAGAACACAACACCACAGCCGCACTCCTTCAACGTGGTTTAGTAGCAAAACCCCAAAAATCGCTACTAAATCGCTCCTAAAAAATGCCCAAAATTGCTTGATTTTCAAAGATTCTAGTTTTGATACCTAGTTGCGATCGCGCTACTCATTGGGAACGATACCATAGGCGATACAGGCTGCAAGTGACAAAAACGGAATTATGAATTTTTGGAAAAAAGGCGATCAAGTTTTGGCTTTAGGTAGTGGGGGGGCATTTTTGGGAGTTCTCGCCGCTGGACTTCCTGGGGCAATTATTGGTGGCTTAGTTGCCAGCATTTACGCTTATCTTGTGACGAAATAGGAATTATGCCTAAAGTATACGTTTTGAAACACACTCTTGAAGATTCAGGAGAACATGATCCGCAACAAGTAACAGAGACAGACAAAGTATTGGTAACTATCGAAGGCGATATTAATACTTCGATTGAAACCTGGCTTAAAGACTTTGGCGGCTTTGTTGTGGGGATTGATGAAGGCATTGGAAAGCCACAATTCAATTTAACCCCAGATGAATGGTTTGAATGCGATTAACAAAAACGGAATTATGAATTTTAACGAAAGACAATTTATTCAAGAAACTGAGCGCCGTCTGGATGGATGGACGAGAGAAGATGGGTGTATATATCTGGATGACTCCTCCCCTGATGGGTATGAGCCTGTGCCAAGCCCTTTTAATCAAAGTTTGGAGAATGCCCCCAAGGTGGGGGAAATTTGGATCAATCGTCAATGGGAAACCAGCAATCAGATCATAGCTATAGCGCTCAATATATATCTTGCTGAGTGGGATATTATTTTTTGCGAGCTAATGGAAGATGGGAGCCAAAAAAGTACGGTAAGTAGTTGCTTTCTCCCAATGTTTTTAGGGCTTTTTGAAAAAGCCAAGTGACAAAATGGAGATTTCGACTAATGTCGATCACGCTCTAAGTCATAAATAACTTTTTCTAAATACCAGTTATCTGATCGTCCTGGGCAATTCTGCCTTTGCTGCCTAAGCAGTCGCTTGGCCGTGCGTACATCTCCCCGAAGAAGGGCTAACAAATCGCTTTGAAGTTGTCTATTTTTAGGGTCATTTCGGTAAGATTTAGATTTTCCACTAAATTGTAATTGCTGCTTAACAAAAGAAATAGCTGCAACTACTAGCAATATCCAAGCTATAAAGAGTAAAATTGCCATACTGGATTGAGTTTGGGATAACTTAATCTAATATCGCAAAACCCTTGTTACTCTGTATCCGGGGTTTTTCGTATTTATTCTTCTCGTCTAGGAATTGCTTTCCCAAGCAAATAAGCTTTAATCTCAAGTAGATCACGATCAACGCGATCAAAGCGAGTATCCATATCTTTTAAACAAATAGCAATACTGTCTGAGATTTGCGCTTGGTTATTCTTTAGGTGGTTAAAATCTCTTTCAGCCGCGTATTTACGTTTAATAGAGTTTGCGAAAAATAAGAGCGCCCACGTTATGTTACCACCCACAGCTAGCGCAAAAGTTAGCAGAACTATAGGGTCATTTGGTAGCCTCATAAAATCATAAATAATTGTATTCTACTGCTTTAATTCTTACAGCTTGATTTCCTGAAGCTATTGCTATTAATCCGTTTTGTGAGAAAGTTTGGTCATACCATTGCCTCCCCGCTTCTATAAAAAAATCCCAGTTTGTAGAGCTAACTAAAAGAGTGTCATTTGTTGGATCTGTACCCATAGGAACATACCTAAAAAATACGGTTTGTGATCCACTGTTCGTTAACAAGTAATTTTGTCTTGACAAATCACTTCTTTCTCGAAGAATAACAGCTTTAACGTTTGATACGTTGATATCTGCTAAAGGTTGGGCAATTGTTACTCTAGGTTTGTTGCTTGGTATCAGCATATTTTTAAATTCTACTTTTATGTTCCAGATTATCTCTCTTTTTTCTAAACGCTTAAAAATTAACCGTCTAGGCGAGTTATCAAAATTTGTAAAATAAAAAATCTCTCTTTCTTGTCTTGATGTTAATCTTTGGGGACTAAAAATATTAGGTAATAGACCATCAGAAAATTCTAAGCCGATAACAGCTTTTATATAATCTTGCTGTTTGACTGGAACTGACAAATGAGTGATACGAAAAACTTCAGCATTAATTATTGGTGTTACAATCCAGTCAAATTGTAAAGTATAAACTCCTAGTTCTTTCCACATTAAGCTCCACTGCTATAGTTAGAAATGTCATCTATTTTTTGTTCTATTCTAGTCAGAGTATCATCTACATTAGTTGTATCCTTGCCCTCATACTGATAAATATTAATGTTGGCATTGATAAACCATCTCGGAACCTGAAGAGATAAAAAATAATTAATGTTTAAATCTTCAAAAAATATTAAATTAAACTTGCTCAAAAATAATTCTTCAGGCTTTCCGACAAAACTTGAGCCTATCCCAATCATCAAAGTTCGGCGTAAATATCCTGCATAATTCCAAGTTTTACCAGTAGGAATATCAGTTGTGATAGACACTGCAATGATAGCCCTGTCAAAAGCTACTGGAATATCTATTTGAGCTATTTTTTGATAAATTGCTTTTCCTTCTGAATCATTCAAGTAGCTTACAGAAGGGACAGAGCTACTATATTGTAAATTCCAGTTTTCTTCTATCCCTAACTGTAAATTGCGCGTCATATCAAGAATGAGAGATTACAAAATCTATATGATCTGCAAACTCGTCTACTATTTCAAACGGGTTCGGAATACCGTAATATTCCAGTTTATCAAGGTATTCAATAATATCAATTTTTCCAGTCAGCCAATCTCTACCAGCTTGATTAATAGCAATCATTCCTTGAAATTCAGCATCACAGCAATTACCCTCTACGTCAACGGCTAGAAAGTCTAGAGGGTCTTCGGGAGTCCAAATTAAACCTATCCTTTCTGCAATTCTACTCATTAACCTTCAGGGGTAAACCTAGCGCGATTCTTGCCTCCATTCCCTTCTAAAAAAGTAGCGTAAGCGGGCTGTCCTTTAATGCCTAAAACAGCCCCATCATAAGGTTGTCCCCCAGTGGTTTGTCCAAATGGACTAGTAACACTATCTACGTCTGGCTTTCTATATTCAGCCCCAGTAATTCTGCTAGGCTTTTTAACAGCCGCAGGCACAACGTTAGTTAAAGTTAGTTTTGCAAATCTATATTGTTTACTATCTACTTGAAGTGGGGTTGTCAAAGCTGCAAATTCTGTCGCAGTAGTCGTATAAGGGGCGAGTAAGCCTCTTAATACATTTGCGACTCCCGCACCTTGCCCAGTCTGCCCATCTTTAACCAATCGGGCAGGAAGATAAATTTTTGTAGTGCCAGCAGTGCTAAATGGTGAAATATATCCCGGTTCTCTTTCTGCCCTTGCTCTTTTAGTTTCGTCAGTAATAGCCGCATATTTTTGCTGGCGTACTAGGGGTGTAGCTTCCAGCCATTCTCTATATTTGTCATATCGTGCTTTTTGTGCTGGATAACGGTTTAAATCTCTAAATCCCATAGTCTTTTTTGGCGGTTGTTAATGTTGATTGAAAACAACACCTAGTTTAGCTCTTTAAAATCCTTAGAATTTTATTGAGAAACCTATATAGGTTTTTACCTTTATTTTTAGCTGTAATCTTTTTGTAAAAAGTACTAAAATTTAAGGATATTTGACTAAAGATTGATTTCTAAGCGTTGTATCGAGTAAAAAAACTGGCGGTACAAGATTGCCTAAAGATATATAAGCGCTTCTGAATCGAAGAACTGCAACGGGTCTATAACGGCGATTTTGTACTGACTTGCCTAAAATTGTCACTTTCCCTGCTGTAGCGGTCGTTGTACTAGGTTTGTCTGGATCATTGACAATTATTTTATCGGTTTGAAAAGGTGCATTAATAACATTACAAATTTTCTGATAAATTTCTACTGCATCAGATTTAGAATTTACAAGTAGATAATTTCCTCTAAAAAATCCATTATTTGGGTCAGTATAGCTAGCTGATTTATTCCCAGTACTATAAGTTATTCCCCTTAAATTTGATAAAAAAGTAGTTTTAATTTCATTAGCTATCTCTAGCATATTTGCTTTGGTGATAGCTGGTTTTATATTTCCAGTTGAGCAATAGAAATTTGTTAATCTAACAGACTTTTCGTGTTGTATTGGCGACTCTTCTGGTGGAGAGGCCGATTCATCTTGTGAAAAAACAAAAAATAGTTGCGGATGCCCTGCTACTGGAGGAGCCGTGCTAAGGCGGCTACCATAAAAAACAGCCAAGTTTTTACGGCTATACCCAATAACATTATAAAAAAGGTCTGAACGCATCCAGGACGTATACATATTATCATTATCTAACGCCCTACAAGCTAGTTTCAAGGATTCTCTTACCCCTGCTAAACTACCATTACCTTGTACGTCCCTAAAATATCGATCAACCCTCCTATTGTGTTCTTGATTCCAAGTTTTTTGAAGATGCTCTATGCTGTCAAACCCTTCAGGCAGCGACATTTTTAATCCTCCCCATCAAACAAATCTGAAAAATCAAAACTTAACGGTTGAGATTCTATTTTTGATTGAGTTTCTTTGGCTTTTAATTGGTCGGGTTCTGGTGTGGATGCTGGTTTATTTGCGGGCTTATCGTCTTCTTTTATAGCTTTTACAAATTCTGTAGAAGCGGTTGTAAACTCAGTTGTAGCGGTGATAATATCTAATGGTGCTTGAGTGACCATTTGAATTGTTGAGGCTCCATTTTGTAGCCCTTCTAAAAAAGTAGTAATTCTATTAAATCTAGGTTGTGGATTCATCCACCCGTAGGCATTTTCAAGAATAACACCACCTTTTTTTAGGGCGTTTCCAATTCTTCCTGTATAAGCTGCTATTAACTCAGAAGCTTGTAAAATAGTTTGAGATAAATTTAAAAAGCTATTTAGCACATTAGTAGTTGCTTGATAAACTCTATTAGCTTTAGCCCACGCCTCTTTTAATTGAATATAGTTGTCAGCCCCAATTGCCCCCTTGATTAAATTTTCAATAGAGCCGCTAATTACTGAACCAATATCAAAATTACTTCCGTCTTCTTTTTTTAATCCTATCAACTGAAGAACATTATTAATTGCTCCTAATAAAGTTTGTCCAATGTCATTAGATAGCATCAAAGCATTGTGAATAGTTGCAGCTAAAATTAGTAGGTTTAGCGCTCGATCAAGCTGTAACCAGTCGGTGAAGCGTGATAGCTTTCCACCAATACCACCGGGGAGTTGAGCGCCTAACCTTGTAAGAATTGTTTGCTGCCCTTGTAATAATGCGGCATTTGCACCCGTATTCAAGGCATCCAAAATATTAGCCGAATTTCTATTAGCATTATTAGCAATATTAGCGGCATTATCATCAAGCGCCCGACGCATACAGCCACCCGGCTGAGTTGTGCGACAAGTGCCCGCAGCCGCAGCAGTTTCGATTTGTGGGAGTGTTGGTATACTTGGACGGATGGCATTAGCCGCTAGCGCTGGAATTAGCGGAATACCCGCAAGCATGGGGATTATTTGATCAAGTTTTTCTAATCCTTCTTTGTTCATTTTCTCGCTTTCCCTTTGTTGGGTTTGCAAAGAGTCTATTTTTTTATTTGGAATTGCTAGAGCTTTCTTATTCTGTTCTATAAATTCTTTAAACCTAGTATCGGCATCAGCTTTTAATAACCTTTGAAAATCAGAAAACTTTTTATCAAATTCTTTTGATAAGCTTGATGTTTCAAGCCTTTTAATTCCTAAGCTACGCTCATTTTGTTGTGTGAATTCTTTAAATCTAGTATCGGCATCAGCTTTTGATAACCTTTGAAAATCAGAAAACTTTTTATCAAATTCTTTTGATAAGCTTGATGTTTCAAGCCCCTTAATTCCTAAGTCTTGTTTATTTTGTTGGACAATTTGATTAAATTTTTGATCTAATTGATTTTGTAAACTATTAGAACTGTTTTGAAATTGATTTAAAGCTGCATTCGCCGTATTACTTGCGCCATTTGCAATATTAATTACATTACCTACTGCATTATTTAAAGGAGGAATAGCAGAGTTTAACCCATTGATTTTGGTTTCAAGGTTTAAGACTTTATTATCTAAAGTATTTACTGATTGTTGTGATTTTTCGGCTTTTTGTTGCGCTACTTGTGCTTCACTAGTAGCCCGTTCTGCTTTGGTTTGTGCTGTTCGTGCTTCATCAATAGCCCGTTCTGCTTTAGTTTGTATTGCTTGGGCTTCACCAATAGCTCGTTCTGCTTTTTGTTGTGCTTGACTAGCCGCATTTGTAGCGGTCGTTGCTGTTGCCTCAGCTTGTCTTGCTCTGGTATCCGCAATTTTTGCGTTATTGTTTGCAATCGATGCATTTTTAACAGCGCCATCAGCCGTGGTTTGAGCTTGCAATGCTGCACCTCTAGCGACTGATGCCGTAGATTGTGCATTACTTGCTGATATTTGTGCTGACTGAGCTAACGATGTAGCTTGTAATCCTATTCCTCTTGCTTCAAAAGCTAAATTACGTGCCGATTCGGTGGCAGTTTCGTTGTTTTTAACCCTATTAACTAACTGAAACAGCCTACCCAAAACGCCGGATATATCCCTGCCTTGTGCCGCTAATCCTGCCTCTACAGCATCTAATCTCGCGCCAAGTACCTCTCTTGTGGCCATGCCATCAAGGATTGTAAAAATAGTGGCGATAGCATTAAAAATAGCTAGAAATTGCCCCGCAAATCTTCCAACTGTACCTAGTGCTTGTTTGCTAATTCCAATGGCTTCTGCTGCTTTTGTAATTGCTGTGCCAACGGATTTTTCCACAGCAACAACAGTTTCTCCTAACTTTCCAATAGTCCCTTTAACGCCATTAACAACGCCTTTTAATCCTGAAACGTCGCTAGCTGTATCAAGGGTAGTTTTAACAGCTTTGGCTGATTCAGTAACGGCTGATGTTGCTTGTCTTGTAGCCGCAACTGCACTGTTTTTGGCTTGCTGTGCCAATCCTTTTGTTAATTCAATTTCACGAGCGTTCGCTATGGTTTCACCTAAAGATTGAGTAGCTTTACTATTAGCGACATTGGCAGTTTTACGCACTCCTGAAACTGCATCATTCATCTGTTGCAGAGTCCTTTCAAAACTGTTCTTGGCAGCTTCGATTGAGCTATTGATTTCCGGTCTTAGTTTGTTAATAATAACCGTTCCACCTGCTGCTACTGCTGTGGTAATATCTGGCTGTAGTGCCGCTTTTGTTGCGGTGACAAGGCGATTTTCATCTAGTTTTGGGATACGTGCGATCTCAGCTTTTAAATCATTGATTTGTGCTTGTAGTTTATTACAGCAATCACACTTTCCAGCGCAGTTTAAAGCTTGCTGTAAATTTGAAATTGTGCTGAATGCCATTAACTACAATTCCTTAGTCTTAATTGACTCGATAAATTCTCTATTTGCGACCACTCACTATTACTTATACATTTTCCACTACAGCCGACACCGCAAGCTATTTCGCATTCGCTCAAAGATTTATAAAATCCTGGAGTCTTGTAAACATCTTTTTTAATACAAGCTCCGTTAATGCAATCATATTCAATATCGATCTTATCTAAAACCCAAACAGCAGAATTTAAGCGATATCCTGTACCTGGATCGACTTCAATACCATTTACAAAAACTTTGTAAGCATTTTCGCCAGCAAAAAATATCCAATATTGATATGTAACCGCATAGCCCCCGCTACTATTTGGCGGGATGTCCACGCTAGGGCTAGTACGCGGGATATAAGTGCCAGTCGCGCCACTTCCCGCAATGCCTTCTAAGTGCCCTAATGCCATTAATAATCATCTGGATCAATAATTGATCCAGTATCAGGTTTGACTAGATTTACAGTTAGTTGATCAACTCTATAGGAGTCATTGTTTGGGCCTCGATTAGTAAAACTAGAAAAGCCCGTAGAAAAATAAATAGATTGATCAAGGTTTGCATCAAAACTCGTTTGAGTTAAAGTAGCTTCAGCTTTTAAGAGAATGCCAACTAACAAACTCTCAGCAGTATTACTTGAGTTTGGGTTTAGCCTGGGTAATGCAGCTTTTTGAATTGTAATACTAGTGGCATCCTGCATTGCACCAGCACCAAAGATGTCTGTCAAACTTAATTCAGCCATATTTAAAATTAGTTGGATTATTCTAATGTAAGCAGCTTTTAATATGCTGCCAATAGTTTTTAAAAATTGATAGTACAAAAATTAAGTTTTGTCACATCGCTTATAGTCCGTGACAAGCAACACTGGGGCGGATAGGCTAAAGCGGGTAGATGTTGCCATCGTGCGATCGCTCGCCAGAGGTGCGATCGCGCTTTACTCTACCTGAAAACTTTTCGCCAAGCCTTCGACAAACAATACTTGGAGCGGATAGCCTGGACAAGGTTGATAACACCTGTCTTTACTTCATTGGATTTATTGCGATCGCAGTATTTGGCCAGCGATCGCATTTTTCATGCAAGGCAACGGCTACTTGGCTAAACCTTGACCAGTTGATGTGGAAAGTAAGGTCTGGTTAGGCGCTTTTTGCGATCATCGCACTTTAGCCAAATGCCATCGGTTCTAATGGTGGTAATGGTTGCAAAGGTTTCCTTGTACTTGCCAACCAGGATTACTACTTTGTCACCGACACTTAAATCACTCCTGGGGGATTGCTCACAGCATTGCAAGTCAGTAAAGGTCAGACTAAATCTGCCTCGTCCTGACACTTGGCAGCTGGCTTCGGATAACTCATCAAAAATTTGGAATACTTTTACCTCTCGGTTGAAGGACACACTCCAGTAAAGTCCCTTCTCTTCAATAAAGGGCAACTCTGGCTTTATCGTCGCTGACGGTGAAGATGAGGGGTGATCGTCCTCGATAACGATCACCCCACGATCACCCCTAGAGTTATTGTCTGACAAGACTTCTGGGCGATGGTGATCGGGCGATCGCGAAAAATGCCCATTATTTTTTTCTGACTCAGATTTTTTTTCTAACGATTTTTCTGTACTTAGACGATCACCTTCGGCTGTATCTATTGCTGTACATGAATCGATGGGGTGATCGTCGGGGGTGATCGTGGGGTGATCGTGGGTGATCGGGTATTCTGGGCTACCTCCTGTTTCAGCAGACTCTAACTCAGTTCTGGCAATGCTTTGAGGAGTTTCGCGGGGGTGATCGGGGGTGATCGTGGGGTGATCGTCCGGGGTGATCGTCACTGACTCCAGGACTAGAAAATAATTAGTCGGCTGTCCTGGCTGGCGATCAGCCGAGATTAGCCCATCTGCCGCTAGCCCTGATAGGCAATTGCGGAGATGTCCGTCTGAATACCCCAGTCGGTGAGACATTTCTTTGGATGTAAACCTGACGTTTCGGTTTTTGCTGAAAAATTCTAAAAGTGCGTCTTTGGCTGATTGCTCTGAGACAATTGACCCCTCTTCTGGTTCCTCTCCCAAAAAGGTGAAACTCACGTCTTCCGGGTTAAAGTAGGTGCGGTATTTTTTCCCGGAGGAGCGCGATCGCGATTTGTTGATCTCTAAAATGCGATCGTAAGGCGTGGCAGTCTGGCTTTTATCTTTCGTGAGCGTCCATACTTCTGAAACAGCGTTTCTAATTGCGGTTGTGCCGCGAATGCCACCTTCCCGATTGGTGTGGTGAATGATCAGAAAAGTGCATTTGTGCTGAGTGGCTAGCCCGGTCATCTGCAATATGGGACGAGCGTATTCCATCTGTGACTCTTGATAAACGGAATACTTGTTAGCGGTTGAGAGTGAGTCAATTACTACAAAGTCCGGCTGGAACTCCTTTAAATCTTGGATGAGGGCTGGCATATTCTCGGCGCTCCACCCAAAACGGGTTCTTACGTATGGGCCAATGTCGTCTTCGGAATAACCAAGAGATTCTAAGGCTTGCACCATGTCGCCTGGACTCTCGTCACCCTGGTAATAAAGGATTTTCCTTTTCTCTCCTGTAGCGATGAACTTGCCGAATTGAGTACCTTGAATCATGACTTTGGCGATTCCATAAGTGAATTTGGTTTTTCCAATTCCACCATCGGAAGCTAGTAAAATTGTGGTGCTTTTAGGCACTAAGCCATTAATTAACCACTCACGAACTGTAGAACCTGCTAATTGCTTTAGTTCTTCATAGGTGAGTAACTTACTACACACAGCAGTAAGACTTTTTAGATAGAAGTGTTCGAGAAAACTTGTGGTAAGAGAGTGTTCCTTAGCCAGTTCATGTAGCTTGAGAAATCTAAATGATGGCTCGACTACTGTTGTATAAATGTTTGTTACTTCTTCTAGTAGTCGGTCGTGCTTCCATCGCTGGTATTCATCTTTTGTTGGTGCGATTGGTGTATCGGTTACTGCTTTTATTTTATTAGTAACCGTTGAAAAAATATCTACTAAATCTTGCTCTTCGTCGTAAGCTAGCTTGATAGTTCGATGCCCTTCTCTGATGAGTTCGCGGCGTTTATATTTTCTGATTACTATATCTGCTAACTTATCGATGTTGACCGCGCTAGCCGTTCTATCAACAAGGTTAGCTAGTTTACTTCTACCACCAATTATTCCCAGTAAATTATGGTCTGATAACCAGCTAGTAACGTGCAACAAGTCTGTTGGTTGACTTCTCTTGCAAAGCTTCAGACACGCTTGGTAGATATCTTTGTGTGCCCCAATATAAAAATGCTCTGGTCTTAATCTGTCTTTAACTCGATAAATTGCAGAAGGGTCTAACAAGATACCACCTAGTACAGCTTCCTCTGCTCCAATATTTTGTGGTAAAGGTTTATTCTCGTTAGAGCTAAAATCTAGTTCTTCGGTGTATGTATAGGGGGTTGCTATCATTGTTCTGTCCCCCAATTAGCTAGTTTTGACTTATTTGATGTGTTAGAATGCAGGGAAACAACGCGTATTTTACCGCTTAAGATTCGTAAGTATTTGTTCATTTTTTACTGATGTTTTTTGTATCTAATTCACTAAGCTATAAACTTAGTGAGTTTTTTTTTGCGTGTGACGAGTTGCCTAGTTGCTATTGAGACATTGTTGGTAGTTAAAAAGGATCGATCGCAATTTCAAGGCAGCTATTAACCCACTGGTTAATATCGCTAACGCTAGAAAGTTCCTTGGCTGATTCCCGCAGCGCTGCTAGCTCATTGGGGAATCCTCCGGTGGCATCCCAGCAAGGGGCGTTGATGTAATGCTGGCAGTATTCAGCTACGAGGCTGATTTCTTCGGCAGTAAGCTGCTGGGAACTAAAGTATTTAAAAACTGCACGGGGCAATTCTCCCGATGTTTCATCTTTCCAGTTTAGGGGTAAGCCCAGGGGAGGACGGTAAACGTTAGGTATTCGCTTGACTTGGTAGATAGTTACTCTGATTTCGTCGGTCATTGGTCATTAGTTATTGGGGGTTGGCGAATCGGTAAGTTGCAGGTAAAGAAGAAAGTTGTCTAATTCCTCTTGGGTCAAAAGCGATCGCGATCGCACTCCGTAATATTTCATCAAATGCTCTCGACCTTGCTCTACTGTCCAGCCCAGTCGCTGCATTTCGGCATCTGTCTGGTTTATTAGCTCATGGAAGTTTGGGTATGTTGGCTCATTAGTCATTGAACATTGGGAAAACTCAGGGAAGGCGGATCAAGTTGGCGCTTAACCCGCCATATCGTTTACCGAAAGAGAAAATCAAATGAGTAATGAAATCATCTTGTACGACGATGATGTTGTTTCTATGGACAAGGAGATTAGTTTCACCGGGAACACAACATCTACGTGTGGAGAATTAATAGAGTCTCTAAAGGATTTGGCGTTTGGGGAAAACACCTCTCACAGGAATGAGACTGAGGATGGTATCACTTGTAAGGTTTTGCTGGTTAAGGGCGGAGGCTGGCAGAAAGGAAGACTTCGGCTAAGGCTAGATTTCCTCCCGGATGAGCCAGAAGTCCCTCAGCAAAGACCTTCTGTTGTTTCTGTTGAATCACCGTTAGATGATCTGCGATCGCACCTTGATGCCTAGTCACAGATGTGTCCCCTGCTGATGGCAGTAGGCGACATATCCATGAATAAAGCCGTCCTAGCCACAGTAGGCAGGACGGCTTTATTCGTAATGTCCGTTATTTTTGTTACGCGACTCTAATTTCTCTGGGGTGGATACTAAGTTGTAAATTTCTTGCTCAAGTTCTTGAATAGCAGTTTTAAAGCTTTGCTCTTCACCTTTGGTTTCGTTTAGCTGGGATTCTAGTCGTCCCTCAAGTGTCTTGAGATGGGATAGATATCTCCCCTCGATCAATTTGAGCCGCTCTAGGATTTTCCCAGGAGGAGTATCTCTGTATTTGTTTGTTCGCCCAAGGGGATTTTCCTTTGAGCTATCAGCCTGATTAGATCCGAGCGATTCAGTCCCATAGCTTCGGCTTGAAGCCTGAAATCCTCCCAGTCCTTCTCGCTGATCCAAAAAGTTGCCCGCATCGAGTCTTCTGCTAGTTTCTTGGGTCTGGCCATTCGCGTATACCACAACAATACCCTCATTTTATTGTATGAACGAAACTTTATTCTGTACGAATAGAATGCTTGACAGGTTTCATTCGTACATTATACTAACATTAGTTATATCTGAACAAAACTAAGATATACCACCCCAAACCAGGCAGAGATAGCAGCCTGCCAGCACTGAGCGAATACCAAAGACCTGCTAGGGGAAACCGACAACTGACAACTGCATTCACCCGTAAGTCGTAGCGTCGCTGGGCTAGCAGTACTTAGCTTCCATCCATGCTGAATGTATACCAACAACAGATAACAGCTTATGAGCCTCAATTTCATTCATTTTGAGAATCCACACTCTGATACATTTCTCTGCTTTGAGAAAATTGCCTACGTGCAACGATTTGAAGATGTAGTTTTCATCCACTTTCAGGGCGATTCAAAGCCAGTTCAGTTACGCAAAGAAGAAGCAAAAATCTTTTTGCGGATAGTCAAAGACAACAGCGTGACCGTCTATCGCCACACTCCTGAATTAGCGGAGGTAAGCCAGTAAAAAGGCGATGCCCCGAAAACGAGCGATCGCCAAAACAAACTGAATTTAATAGTAAGGAGATTATAGCGCAAAACTAAAACAAGAAAACTCTGAAGTGTATATACAGCAATGCTTTAGTGAACAAACAAATGTAATTTTCAAGTCAAGATAACGTACACATCACCTACTCATGAAGTACTTGTGACCCACTTATGAGGCACACATCACCCACTATCGAGGCACACGTCACCCACTATGACCGACCAACAGACCACAGATCGAGCCACTACTAACGGCAAGTCAGCTAACAATGGTGAACCTAAAGCCAGAAGGCAGAGACAGTGGAAAGAGATGGCAGACGATCCGCTCTCCGAGGGGTTCGATTCTCACCAAGCCGAATATGTAGTAGGTAAAACTCAGGTAATATTTGAAACCTTGTCACCTGGGCAACTGTTCTCTCGAACAAAAACAGGCAAAACCCTTTACGTAAAACTCAACGACGGGCGGGCAGTTTGCCTTGACACTCGTCAACCCATCGAAGTTAGTCCGACAAGGCGAAAGACTTTGCCTTGCTGGGTCGTAACTATTTTTAACAGCACCACTGCAACGAAAGCTGATTTTTAAAGGCGAACGCCATCCGCACAGATCCGCGATCGCCCATGAGATTAGTCTCCGCCGACGAAAACTAAACATCATCTGTATTATATGACTGATCAACCAAATCCCAGTAACGAGATTCACCGCGTAGGCTTCCCAGAGGGACAGCTACTAGGCAATGGCGCATCTGTGGAGGAGTGCGCCGAAATATCAGCCGCCTACCTCCAAGGGAAGTCACTGCCTGTCAGTGATAACGAAGTTATCAACCGAATCAATGACCGACTGACTGAAACCAGTGGCTACGGCAAGTACAGTGACTGGGGGGAAAAGTGAATCAGATAAGCATCCTTATTTGCATCATTGGCGCTGTAATCATTGCCTTCGTGGCACTGTGCAAGCAGGAAAGCGATCGTCCTTTCTACCTCAAAATCGAGGTGCAGTATGGCAGATGAGCAAAAAATTGTTGTTGAGGTTCCCAGCGAACGCGGTCACTACTCGCCAGTAACCAGCACAGCCGAACTATCACGGCTGGAGGAATTTAAAAAGGGGTGGAGAAACGCGATAGCCCTCCCAGACAATCTGCCAGACTTGGCTTACACCCTTGCTTCTACAGTAGCGATTCCTGCTTTATTAAGTAGTTGCTGGGTAAGTATACCCATGCCTGGGTTTATCCGGTTGGGGGTGGTGGGAATTTTAGCGATCGCTGGGATTGTCGTCATGTACTTACGTCAAGCCGTGCCAGAGGTCAAGGATATTTTGCTATTGCGGGTTGGGTTAGTCGCCGCGGGGGTATTGCTAGGAATATGAGCAGTGATTTACACCCCTCCCAGTTACATCAACACTTGCAGATGTACGCCTGTGCTAAGTGGTCATTTTGGGGAAGCTTGGCTGTTAGCTGTGGCTTGCTGTTCCTGGGGGCAAGTCAAAAACCAGAATCTAAACCGTGGATACTGGGCGCATCAGTTGGCGTTCTCGAAGTCGGTCGCAGACATCGCCAAACAGCCAAACTCCTGCAACAATCACTTGGTGATATTGAAAGTGCATCACGGGTGAACTTTCAAGCGTGGGCCCGCGCAAAGACCCAACCCACAGCGCAGTTAGCTGTTACAGTTGGGGCATTGGATGTCAACTGGAAACCTGAAAACCTGATTACAGATCCAGTTGAGTACATCCAGAAAAAGCAAAAACACGTTGCTTTGGTCGGTGGCACGGGCGACGGGAAATCAACCTTTACCCAGTACCTATCTTCCAAAATCGGCGGTAGGGTCGTCGTCTATGACAGCGACGCTAAACCGGATGATTGGTCATGGATTGATCAAGCCGATGTCATTGGGCGTAAAGGGAATTTCAAAGCCATCGACACCGCAATGGGTAAAGACTTAGAAATTCTTGAAAACCTAGTTCAGCTTAGGGGTGAAGGGGGGGATAACGCGATCGCCGGTCGGGAACGATTCATGATTGCCGAAGAATTCCCCATTTTGGTAGACGAGTGCGACCACGCTACCACCTGGATTAAACGCCACGCTAAACGGGGCAGGCGATACAAACAGTTCATTTGTGCGCTGGCCCAAAATGACACGGCTGAGAATTACGGTTTACAAGGTGACAAAGACACCCTTTACAGCTGCTTTGTCTTGGTGCGTTTGGGGCAGTTCGGGCGTGACTACGCCAGGACTAAACTCAAAGATCCTCAACTAGAGCAATGGTTAAAAGCTGGTGGTAAAAAGCGCTTTCTAGTCGATGACTGCCCATGTGAGCTTGACCTTAGCAATTGGGCAACCGGGGCGACGGTGCAGCCGGAAACCTCCGGCGGGGAAGATAAGGTGCAATCGCAGCCTACAGCCATGAATGAGTTTGAGCAATTTATCCTTGACTGGGGTCAACAGCACCCAGGCGAGGTTTTAAAAGCCAGAATTCTGCTGCAAGTTAGCCGATTGTTTGACGGTATGCAGCCAGATGAAGTGCGGATTATCTTTGCTTCTATGGCTGACAGGGGGTTGGGGGAAGTCGAAGGAAATGGCGATCGATTGGGCTGGAGGTGGTCAAAGTAATGTCTACAGCTTGCCTACAGTTCGTCTACAGGCTGTAGGCAACGCTTTGTAGATGAATTATCGATTAAATACGCAGTGGTTGAGTGGAAGTGCGATCGCTCATCACCTTGCCGCTAATCATTTAATAACGCGTCTACACCGTCTACAATTTTTTAGCCCTAAAAATTCGGCTGTAGGCGCTAAAAATAGCCCCCAGAACGGATTTTAGCGACTGTAGACAAAATTTTTGGGGCTAAAAAACTTAAAAAATCGAAACAATTTTCAAATCTGCAATGACTCAAACAAATTGTCCTCGATGCGATTCTACACGACTGCAATACCAAGAAAATTATGGTTACTGGGAGTGCTTTGACTGCGGTCATACCTGGGCGTGGGACGCTGACGATCCAGATTATGAAGACGATATCGTGTATTACGACAAAACCCTGTGTAACACGTGTAGCGGCGGTGGATTCATTCAGGAGGACGGCGAATTACACAGCTGTCCTATGTGCGGCGGGAGTGGATCGCGATGACAGTCCCAACTGATGAGCAACTAAAAGAATTAGCCGAAATGTACATTCTCAATCAATATGCGCCGCCTGGGCTGACTGCTTACTTGTATGAGGAGCAAGATGACCCAGATGACGATACCACCTGCCACACCTACGCCACAGAATGGCCCAAGCCAGACGAGGAAGCGCTTTCTAGTTGGGAGATTCTAGACACAAAGATTGAGTTAGTAACTGTAGAGGAACGTGACGACGAAGCTGGTGAATGGACAGTTGTAGTAGAAGCGCTGGTGACTGTTAGCTATGAAGAAGAGGAAGATGAAGACCCAGAGCCGCAAAATCGCAGCATTTCTGTGTACATTACCTCTGATAGCAAAGGTCAATTATATGTTGTCGATGCCGAGGAATAGCATGGACGCTGAAGACAAGTGGATTAGCGTCGATAAACGCAGTAATAAGCTTATCATCCGTTTTAGTGTTCGGGGGATTGGGCAACTTTTTGTTAGCTCTGGGTTGCAAGATACTCCCCAAAATCGTGCATTGGTGCGGATTAAAAGAGACATGATTATTAGCGATATCACCCTTGAGCGCTTTGACTCCACACTTAAAAGCTATCAGTTTCAGCCCAGAAGGAACGCTGTCATTACCTCAAGCTTGAGCGCAACTTATGAATTTAATCTGAGTGATTTGTGGGAGAAATTTAGCGAATTTAAAAAGTCACTCCTAGAAACCACCACAATTATTGCTAAATACAAAGGGACTAACAGATATATTGCTAAACTGCCGACAACAGAATTGGCACACGCCGTAATCATTCGGGACTGGTTACTTAAAAACACCACACATTTGATGTCCTGGGTGCTGCTCAATCATTTTAGTGAGTGCTGTGCGTGGGCTGTTACTTCTGGGCTGATTGCTACTAACCCGTTTGAAAAACTCAAAATCAAAAAACCCCGCCGCAAAAGTACTGAAGAGGAGCATGAAGCATTTTCCCTTAAGGAACGCGACTTGATTATTTCTACTTTTGAGAGTCACCCAGTCCATAGTCACCACGCCAATTTAGTAAAATTTCTATTTTGGACAGGGGCGCGATTGGGGGAAGCATTCGCCCTTACCTGGGGGGATGTGCAAGCCAACTGCACTCGAATTCTAATTAATAAATCCTGCAATCTTTATCGAGTGCGTAAAGGCACAAAAAACGGCAAGCGCCGCATATTTCCGACTAGTGAAGGGTCAAAATTACAGCAAATGCTTTTGGAGATGAAAGCCAACTCTCAGGATTTGAAACCGAATGCGCTGGTGTTTGTCTCCAAAACGGGAAAACCATACAACAGTTGCATCATGCAGCAGTTTTGGAGCGTCAAGATAATGTTCCGGGGCAACAAGCGCACCGAATACCCAGGAGTAGTTGGTCAACTCGCCGCACAGGGTCAAATACCTTACTTAAAACCCTATGCCACCCGCCATACTTTCGCCACCTGGGCGATCGCGTCGGGGGTGACACCGGAAAAAGTTGCTTTGTGGATTGGGGACGAGGTGCAAACGGTTTTGAAATACTACTGTCATCCCAACGTAGTAGATTCTGAGTGTCCTGATTTTTAATTTTGATGGTAGGAATTTTGCTGCCAATTGCTAATACAAAGCCCCTAAAAAAAATAGGGGTTTTATTGTAATATCACATTTGACATGATTGTTTTACCACCAGATTTAGATAGAGAAACTATAGAAGTTGAGCGTAATCTATTGAAAAAGGAATTGCGTCGCTTTGTGGAGTTTGCCGATTTAGCTGATAATGCAGGGGAAGCAAGAATGAAGTTACTTGATTTACAAAAGCGCTATGGTTTATTAGATATTTGATGATGAACTATATAGTTGTATTATTTTGTAAAATTTTTCGAGTTCTGAAAAAAGAAGCATTAAGTATGAAATAATAAAATTATGAATTAGAACATAATGGGATGTAAGTAGTTTTAAAAATTTTAATTACATCCCATTATGATCTGGTATTATTGATATTAACAATAACAGAATATAATTCAATAGTAAAGTCTTTTTTCAAAGAAAAGTATAAATTTCAAAAAATAGTTTTTACAAAATTAAAGATAAGGCTAACAGTGGCTTTACGGAGGTAAATGCAGTACTAGAGAAAGTTAAAATATAGAAAAACTATATTTCCAAACCGAAGATGTCACAAGATGCAAATATCGATGATGTGCAAGAGCCAATAAACAGCGCTCCGCCTGAGGTACGGCGAATTATTGAGCGGGTATGGAAGCTGGAAAAAGGCAGGCTAGATAAAAAGATTAACAGCCATATAAATGATAATATTTTGGACATTATCAAGGAAGAGGTGCGATGAAGCTGACTTCAATCAAGCTATGCAACTTTCGCTCCTTTTATGGTACGACACCAGAGATGATTTTGGCTGGTGGAGATGTTCACAACACGACGATTATTCATGGTAATAATGGTTCTGGTAAAACTAGCTTGCTGAATGCCTTTACCTGGGTATTGTATGATAAATTTAGTGCTGCATTTGCATCGATAGAGCAGTTGGTAAATAAGCGTGCGATCGCAGAAACTCAAAAAGGTCAAGCTATAGAATGTTGGGTAGAAATTGGCTGGGAACATGAAGGTAAACGCTATCGGGTTAAACGCGCCTGTCGGGGTTATAAAAACGAAGGTGATTTTGACGCTGGTAAAACTCAATTAACCATGTGGGTTGGTGCGGATGATGGTAAATGGAATATACCAACTCAGCAACCAGACGATATAATTAATCAGATATTACCCGCTACTTTACATCAATATTTTTTCTTTGACGGCGAACGAATCGAAGAAATAGTCCGTTCTGATAAAAAAGCTGAAATTGCCGAAGCTACAAAAATCTTCTTGGGTGTAGAAGTAATCAACCGTTCCATCAGACATTTGGGAGATGCTAAAAAAACTTTAGAAAATGAGTTAAAAGCGATTGGTGATTCTGAAACTAAACAGTTATTACGACAGCAAGAGAAAATAGAGCGAGAACGTGAACGTATTACTAAACGGCAAACGGAAATTAAAGAAGAGTTAGAATATCAACAAACTTTTAAAAAAGAGACAAGTAACCGTTTGCGAGAACTGAGCGCTGCAAAAGAATTACAAGAAAGATGGCAGGATTTAGAATCGCAGAAAGCGACGAATCAAGAAGAATATAAAAAAACTAAGGAAGCGCTAAAAAAAGTTATTTCTGCGCGGGGTTATACCGTTTTATTGTCAGAAACTACATCTCAATTCCGAGGAATTATCCATGAGTTGAAGCAACGAGGCGAATTAACATCTGGAATTTCGCGGGAGTTTGTGAATGATTTACTCAATTCTCAGCGCTGTATTTGTGGCGCAGAGTTACATAAGGGTAATCATTCTCATACTCATGTGAGTACCTGGTTAAATAAAGCAGGTTCTTCGGCGGTGGAAGAAACTGCAATTCGGATGATAGCTCAAGTAGATGAAATTGATAAGCAAGCTATAGGTTTTTGGGAAGAAGTTGATAGAGAACAAGCCAGAATTAATCAATTAAGGCAAAGCATATCTCAAATTGAAGGAGACTTAGACAATATTCAAGAACGGTTGCGAAAAGATGCTAATGAAGAAATTAGCAGTTTGCAAAAACGGTTAGATGAAATTGAAAGTAAGATTGATGAGTTAAATCGAGAACAGGGTGCAAATCAGCAGCAAATTGCTCAACTCACAACTGAGATTGAAGGTTTAAACAAACAAATCACCAAACAGAAGCTGAATGAAGACAAGCAAACTTTAGCACAGCGACGAATTAACGCTACTCAAGATGCAATTGAACGGTTAACGGAAGTTAGGAATCGTCAAGAACAACAATTTCGCCTGCAACTAGAAAAGCGAGTACAAGAGATATTTATGGAGATTTCTGTAACTCCATACATTCCTAAAATTAGTGAAAAATATGAACTGACATTAGTAGAAAATACTACAGGTATAGAAGCACCAGTTGCAGCTTCCACTGGGGAAAATCAAATTCTCAGTTTATCCTTTATAGCTAGCATCATTGACAAAGTACGGGAATGGAGCGAGAAGCGAAAAATGATGATGATTCCCGATAGTAACACTTTCCCAATTGTGATGGATTCACCCTTTGGTAGTTTGGATGAGAATTCACGGCAACACATTGCAAAGACAATCCCCCAATTAGCGAATCAGTTGATAGTTTTAGTAACTAAAACTCAGTGGCGGGGTGAAGTAGAAGCAGAGATGACAGAGAGAATTGGTAGAGAATATGTGCTTACGTATTATTCTTCTAAGCCAGATTGCGAACAAGATGATATTAAGTTGGGTGGAGAAAAATATGCTTTGGTGAAACAAAGTCCGAACGAGTTTGAGTACACAGAAATTATGGAAGTTGAACGAGATAAATAATTACGCCCCGGCGAATGGAGTTTGGGGTTGTACAAAACATAAACCTAAAGCAGCTAGTCTTACGAAAACGCTTTCAGCGATAGCGACGTTCGCGTAGCGTCTCGCAGAGAAGGAGCGTCACCCGCTAGCCTACTAAGGTGGGTTAAGAGTAAGAGAAAATAACAAGAGGCTTAAACAAATTATTTTAATCCGCGCAGCCGGGTAAAGTCCTGTGCAGAGGAGGTTTCTAAGTACCTTTTTAAGCTTAAGTTGATTCTTTTCAAGTATCCACAAAATGCTTTAATAGTTTTAGTTTATACTAAAGCTTATTAATGCTACTCAGAAAAACTTCAGTAGTCGTCGTCTCCCTTTTAACTCTATCAGCTTCCAACGCGCTAGCCTTTTCTGACACCCAAAACTATTGGGCAAAAAATTGTGTACAGCAACTAGGAGACCGTAAACTTATTACAGGCTACCCTGATGGTAGTTTTCGCCCAGAAGCAACAGTGACACGCGCTGAAGCAGCAGTGTTGATGCTAAATGCTTTTCCTGATTCACCAGTGAAACGCACTGCTACGTCATTTAAAGATGTACCCAGTAATTATTGGGCGAATAAAGCAATTTCTACCGCTTACCAAAAAGGATTTTTTTCTGGTTATCCTGGTGGGATTTTCCAGCCTAACCAGCCAATTCCTCGCGCCCAAATCATTGGTGTTGTAGCTGGTGGGAAAAATTACAGCCCTGTATCCAACCCAACGCAGATATTACAACAATATTTTAACGACGCGGGACAAATTCCTAACTATGCCCAAAATGCGATCGCATCTGCGACTATTAATAGTATTGTTGTCAATTATCCCAATGTTAAACAGCTAAAACCACTGCAAAGCGCTACTAGAGGCGAAGTTGCAGCTTTGATATGTCGGGCGTTAAATATCTACATGGTTCCTCCACAATATATTGCTGGAGTTGAAGTACATCCGCAAGAAGTACGCCCCTTACCAGGAAAACTCGATATTATTCCCACCTTTAACAGCAATAGTCCCGAACTGGTAACAACTGAAGGAATTTTACTATCAACTTTCCCCCCAGATGGGAAACAAGTACAGTCAGCACATTTAAATTATCCCTTTCAAGGCAGATTTGATATATTTGCTCATCATATCGTCAGGGCGGAAACACCAGCCCAAAGCCGCACTGTTTACCAAGGGATAATTGTACATAATCCAGGGAATGAACCTGTCACACTGCAAGTTTTACAAGCAGCTAGTTACCTTACCAGAGAAGCGCCATTTATCGCTTTACCTGATGTGGTAGAAAATCCCCAAGGTACAGTTTACTCTGGGCCAGGCGATCGCACAATGAATGATGTATTGCGGGGAGTTCGGCAAGGGATTTTTCCTGACAAGCTGGTGATAGAACCAAAAGAAACGCAAATCCTAGCGAATTTACCCATTCCCGTACAGGCTCCTGCTTCTAACGGTCGCACTACGATGATGCGCTTGGCAAGTAGTAGCCCAGTTTATCTCGCAAATTTAGTCAAAAATAGTAACATTCCACCCACTTTAGCAGAGTGGCAAAAGCTTCTGAATACTGGCAGTTTAGCAGGAAAACGTGACCCCATTCCTACACCTCTCGACCCTCCCAGAGAACCAACAGTATTTAGTCGTGTCGCTGGTGTCTCCCAAGGAACGCAATGGCAAACACAGCTTACGGATAATCCCAATGTGTCTGAGTTAACCATACCCCAAGCAGGAAAGGCGTTTTCTTATCCTTTGGGAACTGTACATTTAATTACTCTCAGTACTGGGCAAATTCAAAGCGCACCAATGTTAAAACGCTATCCTGATACAGCGTACTTTGCTCACAGTAACTATGGTGTTGAATACAATCTGACTTTACCTCTCAGGAATATTACTAACCAAACTCAGACTGTGACTGTATCAATCCAGACTCCTGTGAAGGATGAAGGAGGAACAGATAGACTACTGTTTTTAAAGCCAGGTGTAGAACAGATATTCTTTCGGGGAACGGTGCGGGTGCGTTACATCGATGATAATGGTGTGGAAAAGACGCGCTATGTGCATTTGGTACAGCGTCGGGGACAAAGGGGTGAACCGTTGGTGACGCTGAAAATGTTAGCGGGTGGGAAGCGAGAAGTACAAGTGGACTTTTTGTATCCTCCAGATTCTACGCCGCCGCAGGTTTTGACGGTGAGAACAGAGGGGTGATGATGAGGTAGCTGAAGCTGAACCCGCAGTACCAAGATGGACTATGTTAGTGGATAATTTGTTTGTTTAGGCGATCGCCTACATACTAGTATAAAATAATGTACTAATAATTACTATCACTTCTAACTTTCGGTTAAAATAGCAACAATGTAGATATTAAAACAATGGCTGCAAATAGAATCAGGGTTGCTAAAGATAAGGCTGAGTTGGTGAAATCTCTAGTCGCATCAAAAGACACAACTGGGCCTTTTCAGACTTATGTAGAAGTTATGGTGTTTGCAGCAGCATTGGGTGTTAAAAATAAAAAGCGGGTTCCTTTGGGAGAAACTACAAAAAGAGAACCATCTCCAATTCCCCAAGAAAATTTTGCTTCATTGGGATATGACCTAATCATTAAATTATTAGGAGTAAATGAAACTCAAGATATCAACATACTCTCATCTAGAGAAGAACAAGATGAAGATAAACGCACTCAAATATTTGAAGAGTATGCTAACGCAGGACTGGAAATTTTACAAAATGAGTTACGGGGTTCTGTTGACTACTCAGAGCGACTTCTATTAGTTCTGATTTCTGAAAGAGGAACAAAAGAACAGCTAGAAGAAGAATTTGACCTTAGTAAATTTTTAAAATGATTTTTTCGCTTGCTTAATTAAGTTATTAAATATGAAAAATATAACATATTATTGTCAACGGCTGGCTGAATTAAATGTGAGTAATAGCCGTAAGCGTGGTAACGCTCAATACAAACCAATACTAGTTTTATCTGTAATTGATTTGATTGCGCGAGGTATCATTACTACTAACGAGATTCCAGTTTCAGATGAATTAATTCAAATATTTGAGAGGTATTGGAATGTAATCGGTTCTCCGTCTTACAAAGGTGGTTTACACTATCCTTTCTTGCATCTGCAAAATGAAGGCTTTTGGTACTTGAAATTTAAGCCTGAATTTAATGGGTTACAGCCAAAAACAATTAACAAACTAAAAGATGCTGTTGAATACGCATATCTAGACAATGAATTATTTAATTTTTTGCAAGATGAATTTTACAGACAAGAACTAATTGATGCACTTGTGGCAGCTTTCTTTTCTGATAATGAAAATGATATAGAAGCTATTTTACAAATAAATCAAACTTTTCAAGATGACGCGGTAGAGATAGAAAAATTAATTGAAAGGAGAAATTTAGACAATAATCCAAGGTTGAGCTTGAAACGGGCAGTTATTAGAAATGCTTTCTTTAGGACAGCAATTATTCGTATTTATGACTACAGATGTGCTTTTTGTGGACTCAAAGTAACTAAAAAAGTAAATCAAAACATTGTAGATGGCGCACATATCAAACCATTTTCACAGTTTTATGATAATAAAATTCATAATGGAATTGCTCTTTGCAAAAATCATCATTGGGCATTTGATAGGGGTTGGTTTGCTGTAGATGAGCAATACAAAATTATAGTTAGTAATGATTTGGAAGAAGCATCTCCCCATGCTAAACCTATGAAAGATTTTCATGGTGAAACAATACTTCTACCCAAGACAGAGCAATACTTTCCAGAACTGGAAGCGCTTCAATGGCATCGCCAAAATATATTTCAAGCATAATTACAGGATAGGTGGAAGTCCTACAGCTTTCGGTTCAACAAACTCCCCATCAAAACCTATTGTTTTATTTTCAACAGTCCTGGCATCAGCCAAAGCCTTACGAAGTTCAGCACGTTCCATCTGTTCCTGAATTCCACCCAGGATGTAAACTAATAACTTCGCCGCCAAATCTCGTCCAGCAACCTGCACTCGCTTTTTATTTGGGTCATACAAAACCCCATACCAGAGAGATTGGGGATATTCCATACCACTAAAACCACCTTGCTGGTCAAACTTCCGTAGTTTCTTAAAAATATCTACGAGGGAGAAACCTTTTTTAAAAACCAAAATTCCCAAAGCTTGCGCTAATGCAACTTGAGCAACTGGACGGAAAAGCATATTTCCTTCACCTCCATCCTTCTCAAAGCTGAAGCGCCGTAAAGCTGGTGTATCCTCGTGTTCTAAAATTTTATAACTAGAAAGACTAGCCAAAGAATCAAATAGCTTTTTAAATTCCTCAATTCCCTGCTCAATTTCTTCATCCTCTGGACGCATGGGAATTAGACCTTTCTCCAAGGGTTTCCAGTGAGGGAACTTTTGAGCCAAATATCGCTCAGACATATCTTGGAGAGCTTGCAAAGTGGTCAAAACTGTAGAATTTGAAGCGACTGTTGCACTATTCCAATTAACACGAGGATTGCGCTCTTGTCGTTGTTCTAATAGTGGATGTGTAACTGCAATTTTTCTAGCAACGATCGCAAAACCATCATCTTCATTCAACTGTGTTAGTTGCCCTTTAGTCAACGGTGCAGCCATCAGGTTGACATGAACAAAAATTGATCTCACCCTCCGCCTCGCCTCGGTGCGAGTCTCCCCAGCCGCTACCGCACAGATGAACTCAATACCAATTTTCTCTTTGGGTAAATTTTGCAAGTAAGCAAGGTCTACTTGGTACTTTTCTATCAAATCATTGACTGTAATAAAACTGTCATCAGCACCTTTATCTTTTTTATAGCGCTGGAGTTTGCGAGTTTTAATTAACTCCATCAACCCCTGTACACCCATTAATCGATGTTGACCATCTAGTGCATAAATGGTTATATCATCCTCAGAAATATTTAGCAGACCTACTTTAGCGTCTTTATCTAAGGGGACGAAATCAGTAGTAGACTTGGTGGCGCGTCCTTCACTATCCCACTCAGCAGCTTTGGGATTATCCACCCACGGTTGATTAATTACTACCAGCACTGGCGGAAACTTATGGTTGTGTCTAGCCGCCAAATACTGCACTAGTGGCGCTTGACGTGACCAATCAAGGGGACGCTGTTGAATTTCATCAATACTATCCGCGTCAATCTCGACATTATCAGTCTCAGGATTATACTTTTTTTGAAACAGAGGTAAGCCAGAGGCGAAGTGAACCCGGCCTGCGAACCATTCCAAGGTAACAGAGCTAACATAAGCCTCAGTACCACCCATCTCGGTTTTTTGAACGAGAATCTGATCTTTTCTTCCTAAAAACTTCTCTAGGAGTAAAGCTAGTACCTGTTTTTCCTTGTTTTCTCGTTCCCGGTATTCTCTAGCGATGTCAGCCGTTGGGTCAGATGCAGTATCTTTCATGTTAAATTTTAAAAACAGAATAGGATTATGTCGTTTAATTATCCAAAAATTTGGATATTAGTAGTAAAGTTTTTAAAAACTTTTCTTCAATCCAGGTCGCTGGGTTTTGTCTGTGTAGCCGCGAATTCTATTCGCCCGGATATTACATTAAACCTGCGGAGGTGGGTTTTGTCTATGTAGACGCGAATTCTATTCGCCCGAATATTACGCCAGTGTTTCCAGAGAGAAAGAGAAATGACTACAGCACAACAACAAGAAAAGATAGTTCAACAAGCACGTACTGTAGCAGAGTTAGTGGACTATATCCAAGCTCTCACTATTGAAATTCAAGAATTGTATTGTTTAGATGAGATACCTTGGGTGGTGGGCTATTCGGGCGGCAAAGATAGTACTGCTACCTTACAGCTTATCTGGAATGCGATCGCAGCACTACCAGTTGAAAAGCGAAAAAAGACTATTCATGTTATTACAACTGACACACTAGTAGAAAACCCTGTAGTCTCTGTTTGGGTACGCAAATCCTTAGAAAGGATGAAAGTTGCTGCTCAAGAACAGAAAATGCCCATTGAGCCACATTTATTACACCCAGAAATCAAAGAGACATTCTGGGTAAGCTTGATTGGTAAAGGTTATCCAACGCCACGAGGAAAATTTCGTTGGTGTACAGACCGTCTAAAAATTCATCCTTCTAACCACTTTATCCGTGATGTGGTTAGAGTAAATGGGGAAGTTATTCTTGTTTTAGGTACGCGTAAGGCTGAAAGTATCAAACGTGCTATCTCAATGGAAAAACATCAAGCAGGTAGCTTAAAAGATCGTCTCCTTTCTGATTCAAGTTCACCGACATCTCTGCTTTACCATAGTGCAAGCTTACCTAATTCTTTGATTTATAGCCCTATTGAAGATTGGCGTACTGATGAAGTTTGGATTTACTTAAATCAATGGCAAAATCCTTGGGGATATAGCAACAAAGATTTGTTCACTATGTATCGAGGTGCTACAGCAGATAATGAATGTCCACTAGTTGTTGATACTTCGACTGCTAGCTGTGGTGATTCTCGATTTGGCTGCTGGGTTTGCACAATTGTTAGTAAAGATAAATCAATGGAGGCAATGATTCAAAATGATGAAGAAAAAGAATGGATGCAGCCTCTATTAGATATTCGCAATGAATTAGATAATAGAGATGACCGCGATAAAAGAGACTTCCGTCGCATCTGGGGAGAAGTCCAACTTTTTGAACGTCATGTAGATGGTGAAACCTCTATTGAACCAATTCACGGCCCCTATACTAAATATTGGCGGGAACATTGGCTCAGACGATTATTAGAAGCGCAAACAAAAACCCGTCGCACAGCGCCAGAAAATATGCGCGATATCACACTAATTACTCTAGAAGAAATGAGCGAAATTCGCCGCATTTGGCTAGAAGACAAACACGAATTTGATGATAGCTTACCCCGGATTTATCAAGAAGTGACAGGCGAAGAATTTCAAGATCCCCGTCCTGGTGCAGACTATAGTCTACTAGGTCGTGATGAATGGATAGTATTAGAAGAAATCTGTGAAGGTGATGCGATGCACTTGGAACTCATGGCGAAATTGTTAGACACAGAACGCCAGTATCGCAAAAAGACTCGTCGCGTGGGAATATACGAAACCCTAGAAAAATGTTTTAATACGAGTTCCCGTTCTCCAGAAGATGCGATTAAGAATGCTCGTTTGAAACGCGAATTAAGCGAAGCAGTTAGTCAAGGTGACGTTGCAAAAGTCAAGCAGATGACTTTAGGCGATGTTCCAGCAATCAATGAAGTAGATGAAGCTGAAAGTGATGAGCAGGTAACTTGGGCAAGTATGAAATTTAAAAAGGAAAATTCAGAAGAATAATAGAATACCGGGCGAATACCGAGAATACCGGGCGAATGGAATTCGCGGCTACACAGACGAAACCCACCTTTCCTTCGGAACGCCAAGGGCGAACGTGGGTTGAAGAAAATGAGAGCAAGTTTTACACAATTGTATGTGCATTATGTTTGGTCAACCTGGGATAGATTGCCTATAATTACGCCTGATATTCAAAAGGAAGTTTACGGGGCAATTATTCGGGAATCTGAAGAGTTAAAGTGTACCGTAATTGCGATTGGTGGTATTGACGATCATGTCCATCTGCTAACGGGTTTTCCGCCAACCATCAGTATCTCTGAATTGGTTAAACAAATTAAGGGAAGTTCTTCCCATTTCATCACTCACGAAATAAAACCGGGCGAATTTTTCAAGTGGCAAGGTAGCTATGGAGCTTTTACAGTTAGTCACGATGCCATTGATAATATAGCCAATTACATCAGAAACTAAGCTGCCCACCACAGCCAAAAATCAATCATTCCCACCTGGGAACTAACTCCCAAATAAACCAAAAATTATATACGGATTTAGTCCACGAAGGTGGACTTTGACTGTGTAACCGCGAATTCCATTCGCCCGGGATCTGATAAACTTTGCCTGCATAACCGCGACTCGCATTCACCCGGTACCTGATAAACTTCACCTGCATAACCGCGAATTCCATTCGCCCAGTATTCCTTCACCCAATATTTAATAATCTTAAAAATCAATGATATTTCTTGAACTCGTTCTACAAAACTTTGGCCCTTACAGTGGTAAACAGGTAATTAATCTTAACCCAAAAATTGATGAGGAAACCTCACACCCAATCATCCTATTAGGTGGGATGAATGGCGGCGGAAAAACCACCCTTATGGATGCCATTCGTCTCGCCCTTTATGGCGCTCGCGCCCAATGTTCTACCCGTGGTAATTTAAGTTATAGTGATTTTCTCAATCAATGCGTTAACAACAAAATAGATCCAGTTGTAGACACCCGAATTGAATTACTTTTTGAACATATTGAAAATGATAAGCCAATAAAATACCGTGTTGTCCGTAGCTGGACAAAAAATCCTAAAGATGGTAAGGATACATTAGGTATTTTAGGTGATAGTGATACATGGCCTGATGCTTTAGTTAATATCTGGGATGAATATATTGAAAATCTTCTGCCATTAGGTATTTCTAACTTATTTCTCTTTGATGGTGAACAGGTTAAAGAACTCGCAGAACAAGAAACACCACCACCAGTTGTAGTAGATGCAATACGCGGACTTTTAGGGCTAGAGTTAGCAGACCGTTTAGCTGTTGATTTAGATATTTTAGTTAACCGTAAACTTAAAGAAATTGGTAATAGTAAGGATTTAGCAAACCTAGAGGAAATTGAAACTAGGTTAACCCAACAGCAAGAAGATTATCAAACAACAGAAGAGAAAGTAGAAGTTCTCAAAAATCAGGTAGAAGAATTAGAACAAAAGCAGCAAGAAGCCTTTGATAAATTCATTTCTGAAGGTGGGAAGATTGCAGCCGAACGCAATCAACTAGAACTACAACAGGATATAAAAACTGCGGAAATTGAACAAGTACGTCAGTCAATGTGTGAATTGGCGGCTGATGTTTTACCTCTTGCATTAATTCCCAATTTGCTCAATCAAGCGCAGACACAAGGAGAAAAGGAATTTCGCCATCAACAGGTACAAATCTCTAAGGATTTGTTACTTGAACGAGATCAGCGTTTACTCGCTTGGCTAAATCAAGTAGAAATTTCTCCGATACAAGTTGAAAAAATACAATCATTTTTAATCCAAGATGTAGATAGTTTATATGCAAAGACTATCCACACAGAAGCACCTTGGTTATTAGCTGATGATGAAACTTTAAGTCAACTAGATAATTTTATATATCACTTACAAAATTCTAAACTTTCTGCAAAAGATAAATTAGCTATTCTCAGAAGTAAAGAAGAAGAAATTCATACTCTAGAAAGGCAAGTGCAAACAGCAGCAGCACCAGAAGATTATACAAAGCTGCGTCAAGCGCTAGAAACGGCACAAAATCAAGTCGTTGAAGCTAAAGCAAATTACGAAACAATCCGCCGCCGTTTAGCTGAATTAGAAACTATTATTGCCAAGTCAAAAAGAGAATTAAGTGATTATACTGTAGAAAATATTAAACATAAAAATAGCGAACATATTATTACGTCAGCAGCAAAAGTTCAAAATACACTCAAGATTTTTCGTGAAAAATTAACTCTGCGAAAACTCAATAAATTAGAGGAGGAAGTTAAAAACTGCTTCCTTTATCTCCTCCATAAATCAGACTTAGTGCATCGCATCACTATTGATACTAAGACTTTTAGCCTTTTGCTTTACGATTTAAATGGTAAACCTGTCCCGAAACATCGCCTCTCGGCTGGCGAAAAACAACTACTTGCGATCGCATTCCTCTGGGGTTTAGCCAAAGTCTCTGGACACCGCCTACCAGTAGCAATCGATACGCCATTAGGTAGACTAGACTCCTCTCACCGCAGCAACTTAGTTGAACGTTATTTTCCATCCGCCAGCCATCAAGTGATTTTGTTATCTACGGATACTGAAATTGGCAAGAAAGAAGTGGAAACACTGCGAGAAAATGAAGCGATCGCCCGCGAATACCTGCTCAAATACGACTCCTCTACCCGCCAAACAACAGTGGTAGAAAATCAATATTTTTGGTAGTAGATATCGTCTAAAAAAGATATTTACAATATATATCACGGCCTTTGGAAAGTAGAGAAGCAATTATGAACTCACCTCATGTATTAAAAATGGAGAATGAACTACGTGTTCTGTCATTAGAAGAATTAGAATGGTTATTAGAACGGATCGCAAAACAAGTGCAAGAAAGAAAGCAAATAGTAAATAAATTTACTGATGTTAAATATATGAATGAACAACTAGTTGCAATGGCTATCGATTTAGATATACAAACAGAACTCATCTCTATTAATAATGAATTTAAGCTTACAGAAATGGATGGTTTGGAAAAACTGTGAGCATCGAGAGAGGACAAATTTATTTTGTCAATCTTAATCCAGTGCTGGGTCGAGAACAGGCAGGAACAAGGCCAGTTTTAGTTTTATCTATAGATGCTATAAATCAATCACCTTTAGTTGTGACTGTAATTGTCGGTACGAAAGGAACAAATATTAAGCGTGATTATCCAACTAATATCCGAGTCTCGCCAGGTGACAGTGGATTGCTTATAGAAAGAGTGTTCTTATGTTTTCAAATTCGTTCTTTAGATCCAAATCGCTTTCCTGCTGATCCATCTGGCAAGATTTTTGACTCCAAAATGCTTGAAGTAGAAACTGCGGTTCGCTACTGTTTAGGTTTATGACCGAAAACTACTTTAATTTTTATTTAGAAAGATTATGGAATCCCCAATCGAAAGAATCAAACTATCCCAAACAGCTAAAGACCAACTTACCAAACTTAAGCGCAGCACCAAAATCGACCAATGGAATATTTTATGTCGTTGGGCGTTTTGTCGTTCCCTTGCAGAAGCAACCGCACCCTCCCCTGTCCCAATCCCCCAAGATAGCAACGTCGAAATGAGTTGGCGCGTCTTTGGTGGTGAAATGTCCGATATTCTCCTCCTCGCCCTTAAGCAACGCTGTCACAATGACGGCTATGCCACGGACAAAGAAACTCTCGCCACCCAATTCCGCTTACATTTGCATCGCGGTATTGGCTACTTAGCAGGCGATCCAAATATCAAGAAAATTGAAGATTTAATTGAACTAGCGGTTAAAAATTGAAAGGATATTAGTTAACTGTTAACTGTTCACTGTTAACTGACAATTAATATTATGCCTGAAGCGCTAGAAATTGAGCGTCATAGAGCTGCGATCGCTCGCCCCGACATCTCTCGCCCTGTACGATTGGCTATAGAAGGGTCAATCCTCAATCAAGACACCACCTTTTTTGACTACGGTTGCGGCTACGGTGGTGATGTCCAACGAGTAAAAAACTTAGGCTACACCAGTGCAGGTTGGGACCCTTACTACTATCCTGATGTACCACGCACCCCCGCCGATGTGGTTAACCTGGGTTATGTCCTCAACGTCATTGAAAACTCAGAAGAACGCCGTCAAAGCCTTCGCCAAGCCTGGGAACTCACTGGGAAAGTTTTAATTGTCGCGGCTCAAATACTCATTAACGCTCCCAGCAAAACCCAACTTGCTTACAATGATGGCATTGTGACGCGCCGCAATACTTTTCAGAAATATTACGAACAACAAGAACTCAAAACTTATATTGATGAAGTTTTAAATGTAGATGCAGTACCGATCGCATTAGGGGTTTACTTTGTTTTTCGAGACGAAGCTGAAAAAGAAAGTTACAAAGCTATCCGCTTCTTTTCTACCACATCTACACCGCGAGTCCGCATCCCTACAAAGCGGTTTGAAGACTATCAAGAACAGCTGCAACCACTCATGGCTTTCTTTACCAAGCGCGGTAGACTACCTGTAAAAGGTGAATTGGAAAATGAACAGGAATTACTGAGCGAATTTGGTAACTTTCGCCGCGCCTTTGGTGTAGTTTTGCAAGCTACTGATGAAGCTGAATGGGATGCGATCGCTTACCGTCGTTCTCTCGATATCCAAGTTTATCTTGCCCTCACCCACTTTGATAAACGTCCTGCATGGCAAAAGTTAGCCCCAGAAATGCGTCACGATATCAAAGCCTTTTTCAGCAGCTATGAAGAAGCTTGTCAAGTAGCCGATCAAAAACTTTTTAGCTTGGGTAAACCTGGGGTAATTCAAACTGCTTGCGAAAAAAGCAAAATTGGTAAACATACGCGCGGTGCGCTTTACGTCCATGTTTCGGCATTAGCAGCCCTTGATCCGTTGCTGCGAATTTGTGAAGGCTGTGCTAGCCGCACCATTGGGCGTGTAGACGGAGCAACATTGATCAAATATCACACTGATAAGCCGCAAATATCCTATCTGTTTTACCCCGAATTCGACACTGATCCCCACCCAGCTTTAAAAGCCAGCATTGGTATTGATTTAAAAACCCTATTCGTCACTCACCGAGACTACGAAAATAGGGCAAATCCGCCAATTTTGCACCGTAAAGAAACATTTGTTACCAGCAACTACCCACGCTACAAAGAATTTGCTAAACTCACCCAACAAGAACAGGAATTAGGGCTGCTTAACCAAAAAAGCGACATTGGTACGCGTGAAGGGTGGGAAAAATGCCTCGCTGCACACAAAGTAGAAATCAAGGGACATCAGGTTTATCCAATTCAAGAAAGTTAATAAAACGCTGACGCTATAAGGTTATCCTGAATTTGTATTTAACCCAAGTAAATCTTGGTAGTTTCTCATGTTTACGGAAAATCACATAGCAGCTATGGCAAGTTTCAATCTTTGATAGAAATTAATCGGAACTGCTGCCACTCCGATAATCCAAACCCTTATAGGTAGTAGTGAGATGATATACTTTTCGATTTCCTCGTTGTATTTTATTGATATTTCCTCAAAAGAGGCAAAAATTTGAAAGTATGAGGAAAATTAAATCGCTACTGGGAGTTTTCGGTAGCCGCAAGATGGCGGCTTTATTATTTTTAGGTTTTTCATCGGGTTTACCATTATTGTTAATCGGTAATACCTTAAAGGCTTGGATGACCGAGGAGAAGGTAGATTTAGCCGCTATTGGTTGGTTTAGCCTTGCGAGTTTGCCTTATTCTTTGAAGTTTTTGTGGGCACCCTTGGTGGACAGGTTCACTTTGCCAGTTTTGGGGCGACGACGGGGTTGGTTAATCTTGACGCAGATTGCTTTGATCGTAGCGATCGCAGTCATAGCTTTTCAACAACCCAAACAAGCATTACAGTTACTAGCCATCAACGCCATAGTCATTGCTTTTATCAGTGCAACTCAAGATATCGCTGCTGATGCCTACCGTACCGACGTTTTAGAAAAACTAGAAATGGGGGCTGGTGCAGCAGTTTTTATCTTAGGTTATCGAATTGCCCTATTAGCCGCAGGTGCTTTAGCCTTGATACTTGCTGACAAACTGCCTTGGTCATCGGTTTACTTGTTTATGGCAGGGACGATGGTAATAGGTATTTTTGCCACGTTGTTTGCACCAGAACCCAAGGAAATTAGCCCTCCAGCAACTCTCGCTGATGCTGTAATCTTGCCCTTCCGAGAATTTTTTCAGCGTCAAGGGATTATCAAAGCTATTCTAATGCTTGCATTCATTACCCTATATAAGCTAGGTGATGCTTTGTTGAGTAATATGACCACGCCTTTTTTGCTGCAAACAGGTTTTACCAAAACCGATATTGGGGCAATTCAAGTGGGGATGGGGTTAATTGCTACGATTATCGGCGCTTTAGCAGGTGGTTCAATTTTGAGTGCTATTGGCATCAATCGATCACTTTGGGTTTTTGGTATTCTACAAGCAGTAAGTAATTTAGCTTACTTTTTTCTAGCGTACATCGGTCAAAACTACCAAGCTATGGTACTTGCCATCAACGTAGAACAATTTTGTGGTGGATTGGGGACAGCAGCCTTTGTTGCCTTTTTGATGAGTCTTTGTAACCAGAGGTTTTCCGCAACCCAATATGCTTTGTTATCCAGCTTAATGGCTGTCAGCCGCGATATTCTGGCGGCCCCTGGAGGTGCGATCGCCCAAAGCACGGGTTGGCCAGTATTTTTCTTAATTACCATCGCCGCCGCTGTGCCAGGACTACTCCTATTACCAGTATTTGCCCCCTGGAACCCTCAGCCAGTGGCAGTATCCAGACCAGGACTTGAGGACGAAGAAGAGGATATATGGGGAATCAAGTAGTTATTGCTGTCGGCACATTTATCCTCTTACTCACCGGTTTATTACTTGGCTATGTTCTCTCACAATTAGTTCTGGGATTTCTAGCATTTAACCTCCTAACTTTTTTTGGAACACTCAGCCTAATTTTAATTTTTGGGACACTTTATTACGTTTTATTTTGGCAGTTACGAAGAGATCAGTCCCGACCATCAACTATAAATCAAGGGATACCAGACCAGGTAGACGATGGTGTATCTGATAGCTATCTCAAAAACAGGCTGATCGCTAAGTTATCCGGTGACACTGCCGAAGCTGAACGGTTAATTGAACAGGCAAAAGAAACTTATCCTGGACTGCCAGAGAATTGGTATTGCCAGAAAGTGCTAGATGAGTTGGAGCACGATCAATAGTACTGTGAGAGTAGGGGACACGGAATGAGGAGGAGCAGGGAGCAAATAGGAAAGAGGTAATTTTAATTCTCCCCCTTGCTCCATGACCGAACAATTCGCAGTGACGCTCCTTCGTCGCTAACGCAATTGCGGATGTAATTGATAATTGATTCATCCTTCAAGGTCATTGCCCCTAATTTTAATTATGAAAAGAAACAAAACACGTAGTATAAATATTTAAGCCCCCGCCTTCATGTGTGGGGTATTATTAATTGCGAATTACGAATTGGAAATTGCGAATTGCTTTGACCCATACCCAATGCCCAATACTTCTCTGCGAGAGGCTGCGCCAACGGGGCTTTGCGAAAATCGAGCGAAGTTGAGATTCGGACAGATCGGTACTTCGGCTCCACTCAGTACAAGTCAGTACAAGTGCCCAATGCCCGATTCCCTTGCACAGAAAATTGTTAAAATGAATCAAGAATACTTCACAAATATTCAGCTAAATTTTCATAAAAGTTCGTAGCTTTTTTTGCAATTAAAATATGGCTATTTTTCGTCAATACCTCGCCCCACTGTTTGCAGTATTAATATTTTTCTTTGCCCTAGTGGCAGTTAGCGCCCGCATCTTTTTACCCTCTGATATGGCAGCACCCGCACCAATTGAAGAGGTGGGGGTAAGTTTTCAACCTACTCCAATTGATTTACCACTAGCAGTACATAACGCGAGTTAGCTAAGTCAATAAACATCAGCAGTGTCTGAGCAACTACTACCTGGGTATATTATTCGCCGTGGCTCCACTTCGGATGGAGCGTTGCTGCTTAAATTCATGCAGCGAACTTACCAGGATCTCTTTCCCAATGAGAATTTTTCTCACCTAGAACAGACAGTTAAGCAATACTTCTCTAGCGATACGCCCTTGTGGTGGGTAGAAGAGGAGGGGGAGCAGGGAGCAGGGAGCAGGGAGAAGGAGCAAATTCCTCTCATCTCTACCCTTCCTACTGCCCCTTTGCCTCCTCCCTATGCGCCATTCCCAATGCCCAATGCCCATCCCCCGATAGCGTGTCTCTGGGTGGGCAATGCCATAGATCAAGTGCATGGTAACCGTCATGCTCACATCTTTATCCTCTACGTTGTACCAGAACATCGGCGACTGGGTATTGGTAAAGCCTTGATGCGATATGTGGAAAGTTGGGCTATTGAAAGAGGCGATCGCCAGATTGGACTGCAAGTGTTTCAATCAAACAAACCTGCATTAAATCTTTATAATCAGTTAGGTTATCAAACCCAATCCCTGTGGATGGTAAAATTCCTAAGTGCAGAAAAATAAACTATAGGATAGCAGTAACATACTTTAACGTCTGAGTTATGGCGTTTCTCGTTGAGTTTTGTCTCAACGAGGCGAAAGGAAAGTGTATAATGACGCAACTAATACTACTTATAAAGCTTTAACTTATTGGCGCGGGGGATTATGTATTGATCCCGAAAAGGGATTGAGATGAAATTATGTATGACGAAGACGATCTAAGCCTACTCGATATTGAGGAGGAGCTAGAAAGCCCCTTAGATAAAATAGAGCCGCTAACTGACGAATCAGTTGTGGCAAAACCAGATCCAGAAGTGATGCTGGCCCTGCTGGACAATCCCGAGCCCCAGCAAAGAATGTTAGCGGCGCGTGCTTTTTGTGATATAGAAGATGCGCGTGCTACCCCCCATCTGATTCGCTTGTTAACTGATACCTGTCCCTTAGTGCGGGTGAGTGCAGCCTATGGCCTCGGACGCAATCCCAGTTCAGAAGCAGTGAGTCCATTAATTGCTCAATTAAACAGTGATTGGAATGGCTATGTGCGTAAAGGCGTTGTTTGGGCTTTAGGAAACTGTCACGATCGCCGTACTTTACCGCCCCTAGCAGACGCCTTAAAAACTGACATTTCGGCAGTGCGTTTGTGGGCTGCTAGCGCCTTAGCACAGATGGCAGAAGTAGGTTATGAAGCAGTTATAAGGGCAATACCACCATTAATTGAAGCCTTAGTTAAAGATCCAGTCGCAGCAGTGAGAAGTAACAGTGCTTGGGCAATTGGTCAACTGTGCCGCGAACTGCCTTCTAATGTAGTTTATGCGACAGCGATCGATGCTCTAATTCAAGCCTTTGCCGAAGATGAAGATTTAGGAGTCCGGGCAGACGCTAAAGCCTCACTGTTAGGAGTGGGTGATCCGCGTGGCTTGCAGCTGATTGAAACTCTGGAACAAGAAGGGTGGTTTTGAGTTAGGCATTGGGCATTGGGTATTAATCACTCGATTCCCAACTCCTAACTTTGCACTCACTAACCTTCAGCTACAGGTTTGACCAAATTTAAATCATAAGGACGTTCTGTATCATCTTCGCCCAAATATTCACCATTTTGAATTTCTAGAATAACTAGGGGAATATGTCCAGGATTTTCTACTTTATGTAGTGTTGCTGCGGGGACATAAGTTGATTCGTTTCGATTCAGCAATATTTCTTCTTCTCCACATGTCACCTTCGCGACACCGGAAACTACAACCCAATGTTCATTGCGGTGATAATGAATTTGTGGTTTAATTCCGTGCCTGGGCTTGATTTCAACACGGCTAATTCTATAAGTATCTCCCTCCTCAATCACCTCCACCTCACCCCAGTATCGTGTGCCTGAATGTGAAGGCAATTCGTTGACATTTGACTGAGTATTATTTTCATTGGGAGTCATAATCAATTTCTCAACCAGATGAGTATTAATATTTTTCTGTAATTTACCGTAAACGGGATAAACCTGGATAGGCAGATGTAGTCACAACTGCTCTAAATTTCCTCTAGGGAATCATTCATCCCCCCGTATATTGAATCCGGTAAATCCGATTATTAGCTTCTTCTGTTAGTAGTAGACTACCATCTGGCAGCACGAGTAAACCTACAGGTCGTCCCCAAGTGGTTGGTACAGAAGGATTTAGTAAAAAGCCTGTGAGAAAGTCTTCATAATAGCCAAGCGATCGCCCTTTTGCATTGAAGGGAACAAATACAATTTTATAACCAGTACCGCGATCGCGATTCCAAGAACCACGAAAAGCAGCAAAAGCACCGTTCCGGTATTTTTCTGGAAACGTTTTACCATCATAAAACTGCAAACCCAATGCTGCTGAGTGCGCTTGGAACAGCACATCTGGAGTTTGGGTACGGGCTGCTAAGTCGGGGCGTTTACTTTTGTCATCCGTCTTTTGACGAGGATCGAGGTTCTTTGGTGTTAAGTAAGCATAGGGCCAACCGTAAAATGCCCCTTGTTTAACGCGTGTCAGATAGTCTGGAACCAAGTCATCACCGATTCCATCGCGTTCGTTAATAGTGGCGTAAAGTTCCTTAGTTACAGGATGAAAGTCCAAACCAACAGGATTACGCAAGCCGGAAGCGAAAGTTCGCTGCTGGGAACCATCTAAATTCATCACCTGTACTGAAGCCCGTGGTAGGGGTTCTTCATCCACATTTGTTCCTGAACCAACTGAAACATATAATTTATTGCCATCGGGCGAGACAACGACATTGCGTGTCCAATGGTTGTTATAACCTTGAGAAGGTAACTCGGCAATTTTTTTTCCCTTACCTGTAATTTTATTTTGACCTTTTGTATAGGGAAAACGCACTACAGCATCTGTGTTTCCTAGAAAAAAGGAATTATCTGCAAAAGTCATACCAAAGGGCTTATTGAGTGCGTTGTCCCTACTAGCAAAGGTTTCTCGAACGTCGGCTACGCCGTCACTGTTACTGTCACGTAACAGACGAATGTGGTTTTGCCCGGTTTCAGTCACCAGAACATCACCACTGGGGGTTAAAGCTAGCCAGCGTGGGGAATCTAAACCTTCTGCAAATACGTTAACTCTAAAGCCTGCTGGTACACGCAGCGCTGGATTTTGCGGAATGGGCACAACTTCAGGACGCTTAGAAGCGCTTTCTGTTGCGAAGGGTGCTGGTAAATTTTTCAGATTGATGCGGATGGGCTTAGGTGAAAGTGCTTCAGTTCGGACAATATTTTTTGGCTGTGTGGAATTCTGTGTCAGTTGGGCAGAAGGTACGGATATTTGTGGTGTTAAATTATCTGAAGAAGCGCGAGTCTGGTTACAGGCTGTTGCCAAGGTTAGTAAAAATACTGGCAGCAAGAAACGCGCATAGACTTTCATGGGGATAGATATTATGACACAATTTTCTTACCTTAGACTTGAGCTTTAATCAATGTCACCCGTCTAAAGTCCTATTTTTATTATTTAGCCAATACTATAGCAATCCGAATTAAAACTTGAAAAAATACGGAGATTAAAAGTACGTATTTATAGGCTATTTAGCGATTTTGTCTCTCACAAATAATTTAGGATTGCTATTAGACCTCTTGCAGAATTGATTTTGTGTTATAATGATTGGTTTTCTTAATCTGAATGGGGTGAGATAACTAAAAAGATTGATGCCTGGGGTATTTATAGCGATAGTTGTAATCGCGGAACGTCTGACAGAAAAAACATCAC